>JAOZTV010000099.1 GCA_029939015.1 Candidatus Aminicenantota bacterium | reverse complement strand
TTAAAAAAAAACAGCTAATTCTTAAAAAGATGATTAGAAGAGGGAAGTAATTATATTATTTCCCTCTTCTTTACTAATTCATAATTTTATTGTATTACACGAACGCCCATCTTTAGATTTGCTTTAGTACCTCCAATTGCACAGAACTGTCCACCACTTGATCTTTGAGCCAGTTTTCGACTAGTGTTTATCTGCCATACAAAACCCTTCCAAAAGTTTTGTTTAATTTGAAAAAGATAGGGCTTTAAATTACATTTTTTCCAGTCACTACCATAAGATAGCACTTTATTTCCTGCTGTAATCTGTACGGTTTTTGATGAAGGAACATATACAAGAGAGGCTTTTTTAAATCTTAAGAAAAACCTTGTGGGCGCAACAGTAAGACTTCCACCAACAATGTCAACAGTAATATTATTGATCTTTGAACCTGTATCCCCTATACGTCCAAAATTATTTCCTTTCATTAAATAAGCTTCCTTTCTGCTTGTATTTATTTTCCAGTAAAATCCTTTCCAGAAATTTTGTTTTAAATGATAAAGATATGGTTTGATTTTATATTTTTTCCAATCTGAACCGTAAGATAAAACATTGTTTTCGGTTGTGACCTGTATTGAATTGGAAGCAGTTGTATAAACCAGGTAAGCATCTACAAAGTCAAGGAAAAATCTTTGAGGTGCTTTTGCAACAACCGGTTTTGGGTATTTATACTTTACACGCATAATTTTTGTGTATAATAATTTTTCATTCTTGTCTTTGATCTGAAACCTAATACCATCAACAATGCCTTTACCAGAATTGATCATGAAGAACTGAGAACCTGCTCCATTTTTTGTAGTATATAGTTTTGAAGCTGAAGCAGCATATCCAGAAGTTGGATTGTTTCCTGTCATAGGACGTGCCCAGATATAAATACCAGCTGTACTGCTCTTATATTTAAAAACTATATTAACTTTCTGTTTAAGATCTAAATATGCAGAAGATTTAGGTGACAGTTTAATATTATAGATAGAATATACAGGTCTTTGAGTTGTTACAGTTTTGCATTTAAGCTTGAAAACAGCTTTATTTGACATCATTCGATTTGGAGATAATATTGCTAATGCCTTCCAGTGTGTTCCCTCTGCGCCTAGGACCCAATATGATTCAACTAATTTTACTCCAGCTTTTCTAAATATAACTTTATTAATTGGAGCTATAGCATTATCACTTCTTTTCCACTGATATTTAACTATACCCGCACCATTTGCATAGATATATCCTTTAAAAAGGAATTTTTTAGGGCATTTACCAGAAAAAGAATTTGGGCTAACTGCTGCTTTTACTTTTGTAACTTTAAATTTACTGACATTATTAAACCCTTTAAATACAATGTTTACATAGAAACCGAAATTATTGTTTTCGCGGGATTCTTTTATATTATTATCTGCATCAATCTTGATCTGTAGTTTCCCGTTTTTAGGTCCTAAATAAGCCTGGGTATGAACATGCTTTATTTGCTTTGCAGTTAAATATAGATTTGTTTGTTGGCTTACCAATTTGTTATTAAAATAAATTTTGTTTTTAAAACCTCTGACGGCTACACCAGCATACTCTCGATAAGCATAATACACTTCAAATGCTGGTATGCCATTTGAAATTAGTGTCACATCAGATGGAGTCAAAACAATAGTCCGATTCCATTTAACCTCCTTTTTATGCTTCCCAATTTTTAAAAAACCATACATTCCTAAATCAGGATCTACAGCAAATAAATTTCCTGAAAATAAAAATGAACCTACCAATACAATTAAAAATACTAAATAAAATTTGTTTTTCATAATTCCCCCTTAAATTATAAATACAAATCTTATAAAAATATCTCAAAAAAAACAAATTAAGTTATAATTGTCTCAATATCATTTCAGGAACATCTAAGCAATAAGTATATATTTATTACATCAAACATTTTTTTCCGGTTTTTTAAACAGAAAGTTCTGCAATAAAAAGAAAAGATAATAGAAAACTGGTAAGACAAACAGAATTAGAAAAGCTGAGGTTGTTAAACCTCCAACTGTACAAAGTGCCAGAGATGACCATATATCAGTCCCTGAATCATCTTTAAATATAATTAATGGCAACATACCTAATACTGTTGTTGCAGAAGTCATAAAAATTGGACGGATTCGTTCCTTTGTTCCGATTATTATTGATTCTATTATTTTGCTGGATTTTCTAACATGCTGATTAATATTATCAATTAAGAGTATGGCATTATTAACAACTATTCCGAAGAGTAATATCACACCAATATAAGCCGTTGAGTCCCAGGTATAATCAAATAGATTAAATGCAATAAATACTCCTATCAAAGCAAGGGGTATAGATAACATAATTAGAAAGGGTTGAAAAATATTTTCATATAACATTCCTAAAATTATGTATATTAGAAATAGTGATAATACAATTGATTGCCAGATTTGAGATTCTTCCTCTTCTGTCATTCTCCATCTTACCTCTTCAAGACTCTTACTAAATCCCGGAGGGGGAATAACCCTTTCATAAAGTGTCTTATGGTATCTGTCAGCTGCCTTTGCTGAACCTAGATAATCCCACATAACCATAGATATATACTCCTGATTTTCTCTGGTAATGCCCCCCTTTTGTGTAGTAAATTCAATATCGACAATATCTTTTATCCTAAATGGTATTCCTTCAGGCGTCTGTATATGTCGATTCAGCATATCAAATAACTCAAGAGATTTCACATCCTCTGCTTTTATTTCTATAGATAATTCCTTATCATCAAATTTTATTTTTTGTGTTCCTGTACTTTCAGCAAGCATTGAGCGTATCTTTGAAAAGAAAAAGACAGGCTGCATTTTATATCTTCTTAGTTTTTCTCTATTAAGTTTAAATGCAAAATATTTTTCCTTACCACCCCACCAACTCTGGGTATCAGTTTGAATATCAACATCCTTAATTCTTTTTTTATTTAGAATATTATCTTTTAATTCATTAGAAAAAGCTAATAATTTTTCAAAATTATATCCCTCAAGACGTATCTGATAAGGCATTGAAGAACCGGTATCCGGATTATAATAATATGGTTCCGGCGAAAATCCGCTGACCATAACACCAACACCTGCAAGATTTGATGCAACTGCTATCATATCCTGTTCCAACTGAATAGGAAGGGCCGAATCCTTTATATCATCAGGATAATCAATTTTCATGAAGGCTCCATTAGGATATATATAAGTATCAACTTCCATTTTAAAATCTTTTGACAAGGCTATTCTTTCAAATTTCAGAATACTCTCTTTGATATTTTCAAATTCCGATCCTGCTGGAAACCTCAACCTTACATTTGTATATTCATTCGAATTCCAACTGAAAAATCTCCCAAATGTCACATCTTCCTTAAACGTTGTATAAGAAAAAAAAAGTGCAAAAATAACAGGTATAATAATTACAAGAGGATATTTTAAAATAAAAGGAAAAAATCTACCTTTATTATAAACCTTTTTATTTTTTTTTATTTTGATTTTTATCCTCGAACTAAGAGATGGGATAAGTACAAATGAGACAATTATAGAAGAGGTTAACGATATTGCAATAATATATGCCAATGGCAGATAAAAGACCCTGAGTCTTTCTTGAAAAACAAGTGCAAATGAGAAAAACACAATAATAGTAGTCAAAGTTGAAGAGAGAACAGGCAAAACAACAGCTTTAGCTCCCTCAACTGCAGATTCTTTCAGACCAAATCCCCTTTCTCTAAATCTTAAAATACTATCAAATACGACTACCGCATTATCAACAAATAACCCGAAACCAAGTGCCAGTCCTGACAGAGTAAGCAAATTCAATGGTATTTTGAACAGAAAAATAAAGGTAAAAGTAGTAAAAACAGAAAAGAATACAGAAGAAAATATGAGTATAGTTGCCTTGATATCCCTGACAATCAAAATTAAAATAACAAAAATTATGACTAAAATAAGAAAGGCTATTTTAATTAATTTGATAATTTTTCGATTCAAATCTTTACTCTGATCTGCAGTTATTGCAAATTTAACCTTACCCTTGAGTTTATCAGCAAGATATTGAAGTTTCTCCCTGATTTTTTCTGACAAAATTGTAGAACTGTAATTTGCCTCTTTATATATCAAAAAACCAATATTTTGGAACCCCTGAAATCGGTTTTCAGTCATTATTTCAGTATTACCAAGATAAACGTCTGCAACTTCCTTTAATCTTATTTTTTTCTCACCAAGTGTTAATATAATAATTTCCTGCAGATTTAAAATTTCATCAGGTGACTCTGTTAGCGATAATACAATTTCGCCATGTTCCTTGGTAAGAGTAATGGATTTTTTATTAAAGAAGTATTGATTGATTTTTGTTCTTATTGTATCAATATTGATATTAAACTTATTTAATTTTTCCATAAAGGTATTTATTTTTATCTCGGGTTCAACTCCACCCCTTATTGCAATATCATCTACACCGTTAATAGATTTGAGATATGGATGAATTTCCTTATCAACAATTTTTTTTAATTCAAAAGCAGATAGGTCTCCATAAACGCCAAATTCAAATGCTGGTTTTTGTTCAAATTCATCTGGAATTTGCTGCGAAATTATTGGATTTCTAACATTCTTTGGCAATTCAGTCTGAAGTCTATTCAATTTTTCTGATAATTGTACTTCGGCAAAATTCATTCTTGTATCACGCATAAATTCTACTTTAATTGTACCTCTGTTCTGTTGAGCTCTTGATGTTATCTTCTTGATACCCTTAATATCCATAATTTCTTTTTCTGCAGGGATCAATACTTTTTGCAATACAACATCAGGAGCAGTACCATTCCAATTATAAGTTATACTAAGGGATGGAAGGCCTTCTTCTGCATCAGGGACTAATTCAATGGGAGTATTCTTTAGAGAATATACTCCCATTATCACTACAATAATAAAAAATATCGTAGCCAATACCGGTCTATCTATGATTTTTTTCATTTTCTAACCTTCAACATTAATTTTTTTCTTCCTGTTTTCTTTGAAATTTTCAAGTAATTCAAATGATACAGGGATAAATATCAGAGTTAGAAAGGTCGTAAATAATAAGCCACCTATGACAACTAATGCCAATGGTTTTTGAAGTTCTGACCCAGTCTGGCTCATTAAGCCCATAGGAATCAAACCAAATATTGTAGTAAATGTCGTCATTAGAATTGGTCTGAGTCGTACTCTTGAAGCAGCCATAATTGCATCTCTTACGCCCATGCCTTCTCTTCTCATCTGATTAGAGTACTCAATTTTAACAATGGCATCATTAACACCAATTCCTATTAAAACGAGAATACCAATACCGGATATTATATTCAATGAATTTCCAGAAACCAATAATGCTAAAAATGCACCTATTAAACCCATTGGCACAGTAAACATAATTATAAGAGGCTGCATAATATTCTCAAACTTTGCTGCCATTATCATATATACCAATAGTATAGCAAGCCAGATAGCCTGTGTTAATGAGTCAAATGCTTTTCTTCTCTCTTCTTCCTCTCCTGAAAAAATAAATCTTGTATTTGCCGGTAACTCCAGCATTTCAAGTTCAGGTTCAAGTACTTTTATAAACTCTCCAAGATCTGTATTATTAACATTTCCCGAGATCATAAAAAATCTTTCCTGAGCCTCTCTTGTCAGTTCTTTTATAGATGGCACCTCTTTAATCGTTACCAGATCTTTTAAATAATATGTGTTATTATTAAGTGGTATTGGAAGTTCCAATAATTTTCTCATCTGCATAATACCCTGCACAGGAACTCTTACTAAAATATCGTAACTTTTCTGTATCTTTTTCAAACTCCCGGCATCTTTTCCAGAAACAGCCTGATTAATAAAGTTTGAAACCTGCTCTTTTGTAATACCAAGTTTATTTAAAAGATCCTGTTTGAAAATTATCTTATAAACAGGTTTGCCTTCAGTTACTGTTGCTTTTAATTCAGAAACGATCCCATGTTCATTTATTTTATCCATAATTTGCTTAACAGCTATTTTTCCATTCTCAATAAATTCATAGAATACTTTTAGTTTAAAATTATCACCCTCCATTGAAAGATATTGTGAAAGTGTATTCTTTTCTAATGCCAGTGTAAATTTTTCAAGATCCTCATTCTGAAGTATTTCTTGTGTCTTTTCCATAACCTTTGCTCTTGCCTCTGGAGATGTACAACTGACTATTAAATGAATACTATTCACAGAAAGATCTTCACTTCTTCCTGCAAAATTTGAAACAGCTCCAGCTTCTGTAAAAATAAATTCAACATTACTTAAAGCCTTGATTTTTTCCTGAATCCTTAAGGCAATATTATTAGTTTCAACAAATCCATAAGCAGGGACGGTGCTTGCACTTATGTCAAATTTCTTACTATCTGGAGCCGGAAGCAACTCTTTATCTAAGAGTGAAAAGCTGCCTGCAATTCCTAAAAAAACAATAATTGCCAAAATAAGTGCAATTATTTTTCTGTCTAATATTTTTTCTATTGCATTATGATAAAAATGTGCAAAAGCTTCATAAAGTCTATTAAATACTTTATATATGGGTTGTAATACTATATTTGAAACAAAACCAAAAGTTTTAAAAACATATTTAAAGAACATATATATTATCCCAAAAATATAATAGAGAATATAACCAATAATTTTTATTGGAATAAGCAAAAGACCATTAATGCCTTTTAAAGGAAAATGAAACCATTTTTTTTCATCCTTTCCAAAAGCAAGATCCTTGAAATCTACTTCCATGCCAGTTCTAAATGCTGAAAGTGCAGGAAGTAGTGTAATTGCAACTACAAGAGAGGATATTAATGAGAATGCAACGGTCATTGCCTGATCTCTAAATAATTTACCTGTAATTCCATAGAGGTATATAACAGGAAGAAATATTGAAATTGTAGTTATAGTTGAAGCAGATATAGCTCCTGCAACTTCTTTAGTACCCCTAATTATTGAAGGTATAAGATCATTTTCTTTACGATGCCTAAAAATCGATTCCAGCACAATAATTGAGTTATCAACAAACATACCAACACCAAGAACAAGCCCACCTAGAGACATAATATTAATATTTACCTTAAAGAAATACATTAATACAAATGTAGAAATAATAGAGATAGGAATAACAGTTGAAACGAGTAATGGGTCTCTAAAATTCTGTAGAAAGAGTAATAGAACAAATATTGAAAGAAATCCACCTAAAACAAGAGATTGTTTTAAGGAATCTATTGATGATATAATTAAATCAGCTTCTTTTGAAATAATAAAAAAGTTTATATCTTGAAACTCCTTTTCCATACTTTTAAAAGCATTTTCGACATCTCTGGTTGCGTTTACAGTATTTCCACCTGATTCTCTATAGATTAATAGTGCAATAGATGTTTTTGAGTTAAATCTAATATCACCCTGTTTTACTTTATTCTTATAAAAAGCTCTTCCCAAATCTTTTACAAGTATATTTCTACCCTCTATCTGTTTGACAACAATCTCATCAATCTCCTCAGGTTCGTCTATTTCTCCTTCTATTTTTAAAATATATCTTAATTTATCCTTTCTAACCATACCACCTTGTTCAAAAATATTATTGGCAGTAATTGCATTTGCAACTTCAGTAAGGGTAATCCCAAGATTATTTGCCTTCTCAGGGTCTATTTCAACAGAGACTTCTTCTTCATCCCCCCCCCTTATTTCAGCCTTTGAAATCCCTTCAAGCTGTTCTAAACGTGGAGTAATCATAAATTCAGCCGTTTCCTTTAAACTTTTTATATTTCTTTTATCACTTTTTATAATAGCGATGACTATTGGTGATGATGCAGGATCCCATTCAAGTATGGATGGTGCATCACAGTCATCTGGTAAAATGCTTCTTGTCTCCTCCGTTTTTTCCTTGGTATGAAGCAGGGCAAAGTCCATATCTGTTCCCCAGTGAAATTCAATTGTTATAATTGAATTACCTTCTTTTGAAACAGAATTTATTTTTTTAACTCCCTGGACAGATGATAATGGACCTTCAAGTTTAGTTGTAATAAACTTTTCTATTTCCTCTGGTCCTGAGCCTGCATATTGGGTAAGTACGGTAAGTTTGGGATAACTTAAATCAGGCAAAAGATTTATTGACAATTTATAAAGCGAGACAAAACCTAATACAATAATGCCAATATAGAACATTATTGTACCAATAGGTCTTTTTACTGCTACATCTATTCCACTCATTTTACTATTTTAACCCTTGATTGATGAGCCAATGTAACCTGTCCTTGAATTACAACCTTATCTCCAACCTTAACATCTCCATCAAATTTATTAATTATCTGGTTTTCATCGTTTTTTTGTCCTAATTCAACATAACTCCAGATCGCAATTTTATCTTTAACAACAAACACAAGTGGTCTATTTCCTCTATGAACAATAGCTTTTCTTGGAACAATCATAACATCTTCAAAGACCTTATACTCTATGTCAAGTTCAGCCTTCATTCCAGGATAAAATAAGTTTTCTTTATTATCAATCTTTACAAATACAGAAATAGTTTTATTGGTAGTATCAACAACAGGACTGATCATTTCAATCTCTCCATAAAAAGTCTTATCAGGAAAAGCATCAAATTTTACCCTTACTGCAATACCTTTCTTCAAATTACCTATTTCAGACTCCAAAGCAAATCCTTTTAAATATAAAGAATTGAGATTTACAATTGATACTGACTCTACACCTGTATTGACTCTTGCGCCCTTACTAACCTTAATATCAGTAATAACTCCAGGAAACGGACTCTTTACAGCAGTTTTTTTCAATTCAATTTCAGCCTGTTTCAATTGGAATACAGCATCTGCAAGTCCATCATTAGCCTTTCTTATTTCTTCTCTAAAAGAGCCTGTATTTATCATCGCTTCATTATATTTATCACTAATCTCTTCAAATTTTGATTCAGATATTTTTCCAATTTCAAATTTTTTAACAGCTTTAAGATATTTACTTTTTAAATCTTTAATTTCTTTCTTTTTATCATCTGTGATTTCATTTTCTGAATAAACATATTCCTCATTGACAAGATACTGAGCCATCATTTTTCTTTTATTTACCTTTGCCTTTTCGACATCAAGTTTTTTATTAGTATCTTCAATTTTCATTAATAACTGTCCTTTGTAAACCTTATCTCCAATTTTCAATGGAAGTTTTTCAATTTTACCTGTTGCCTCAGTTTTAATAGTTGTCTTTTCCCAGACATCGGCTATTGCAGATATTCTCAACCTCAAAGGTAAGTTTCCTTTTTTTATATGAGTAATTTTTACTGGCAATGAAGACACCTTTGTTTTTTTTCCTTTTTTTTCCTTAATTATCTCTGTTTCGTCTTTCTTTTCGTCTGTTTGAAATAGTGTATAGCCTATAAAGCCAACACCACCTATCAATATAATCGCTGCAATAACCTTCAATACTTTATTCATTATTTTTCTCCTAAACCGGCACTTCCGGGATAAATAGGTTATACGAATAAAATATATTTTAGTTTACTTAAAAACAACAGTTTTTGCTATCTTCTAATATTTTTAATTAATTTTTACATTTTAACTTCTTTTTCCTGACATATTGAATTAATTATTTACTAATTTAAATGTTATAAAAGGTAAATATAACCAACAAAAACTGACTATATACCAAAATGTAAGGAAGTGAGGCTAGCCTCGCCAATTATTAATAATTAAAAACTACTAAAAATTCATAAAATTATAGATATTTTATTTTTAATATGCTAATATTTTATATGTTAATAACTTATTATAGTTTTAGACATTTTGCAAAAGTTTTCA
>JAOZTV010000098.1 GCA_029939015.1 Candidatus Aminicenantota bacterium | reverse complement strand
TATTTTATCATAGACCAGGAGCCTATATTTATTGATGTTGAAAAGATTGTACCAGACAGGTATTTAGGTGAAATACTTCCAACAATTTTATAATCATTACGCTCTGTATAGAGCATTGTAATAATATTATTTTCAACTGTCCATGTTCCTGTATATCCACTGTCACTATCATCTGTAAAAGTACCTTCCAGAAGAGAATTGCCTGAGAAAACAACTATTGATTCTTTTTGCTCATTACTTGTATCTGTAGTTGTTAATTTCCAGGTACCTATAAAATCAACATCACCTACAAATATTTCAATATCTCTGTACATAATAATAGTACCTGCAGATGCAGCTGATACAGAACTATCGTTAATATAAACGCCTGGAGATCTTTCAGAGTCATCTATAAATATATATTCATAGTTTATACTTGATAATTCCTTATATGAATAAGTACCTGCTGCTGGTAAACCACCAATCCCCTCTCCGTGGGTTACAGTAAAACTATACTCTGGCACACCAAAATCTTTACAGCTCGTATTTATTAATAGTACAACGGCTATTAAGGATATTATAAGAAATACTTTATTATTTTTAATCATTTTACTCTCCAAATATTTATATTATATTTTAGCATATAAATTAAGTCTTGCCAAAACAAAACAAAAAACCAGAAATTCTATCCTCCAATCTCCCAGTTTTCTCTTGTTGAATTCTTAGTACCATTTGCAGGTTTAATATTAATTGCAGAGATTAAACTTTCCTTTATATTATCAAGGTCAATAGGTATTTCATTATCAGAAAACAGGCAGGGCTTTATTTTTCCATCTGCTGTAAGTCTAATTCTATTACAAACACCACAGGAAAGAGGCCTTTCAGCACTATAGGTTCTATCAATACTATTAATATCTGATAGGGAATAATGGTTTATACGTTGTAATGCCAAGCCCTTATCATCACAAAATTTTTTAATTAATTCAATCTCATTAGCATTAAAATTCGGCATCAATACGGCATTTATCTTTGTATTTTTAAAACCTGCTTCATTAACCGCATCAATTCCTGCAAGTACATTTTCAATATTTCCAACTCTTGTTATTTTTTTATACTTAATAGGATCAAGTGTATCAATTGAAATATTAATTCTATCCAAACCGGCTTCCTTTAATGGTTTTGCCATATTTTTCAATAGAACACCATTTGTTGTTAATGTTACTTCTTCAATTCCTGAAATATTTTTTATATCTCTAATAAGACTAATAATATTTTTTCTTAATAGAGGCTCTCCGCCTGTCAATCTTATTTTTTTTATTCCAATTTCTGTTCCTACCTCAACAATTTTAATTATGTCTTCAGATGACAGTAGATTTTTTTCTAATTTCTGATTAGCAAAACCATCAGGCATACAATAAGAACAACTTAAATTACAATTATTTGTAACTGAAATCCTTAAATAAGTAATACTTCGATTAAATTTGTCTAACATCTACCTTTGCACCCTTTATAATTTCATTTACACCCTTATCAATCAATAATAAAGCATTTGCATCAGCCATTGCACCCAAATGAGCTGAACCATGATAGTCTGGTATAGAGACCAGTCCATTTTTGTATATTACAGGAATATAGGATGCCCTACCGCTTTTTCCCCTTTTGTACCCATTTTTCAAAACACCACTTAATAAAAATGGATTATATTCATAAGCCATCATTCTATAAAGCATGTTTTTAACAAATACCTCTGTTATAACAAAGGTAGAAACAGGATTTCCGGGAAGTCCAAAAATCACCTTATTATCAATCGTTCCATAGGTAGTTGGCTTGCCCGGTTTAATAGCTACCCTGTCAAAATGTATTTTTATTCCAATCTCTTTCAAAACTTCAGGAACAAAATCAAAATCCCCCATAGAAACACCACCGGAAATAATAAGCATATCTGAATTTGCTACAGTATTGGATATAATTTCCTTCGTCTTTTCTCGGTCATCCCCAATAATACCTGCATAACGTACTATAGCTCCTGCCTTGGTTAATTGAATATATAAAGAGTAGGCATTGCTATTATAAATTTGCCCATCTTCTAAAGGTAAACCAGGCTCAATTATTTCTGTTCCTGTTGTAATTAAGCCAATAACAGGTTTTTTATACACCTTGACCTTATCCAAACCCATTGAAGCAATAAGACCAATAGGTGCAGCGTCCAGCATTACACCTTTTTTAAGTATAATATCGCCTTTTTCAATATCCTCTCCAATATAACATATATTTTTAACAGGTTCTTTACCAGTAGGAATCATATAACCATCTTCTTCTTTTGTAAGCTCAACCTTTAATACCCTGTCAGCTCCAGCAGGAATTGCAGCACCTGTCATTATTTTTGAACACTCCCCTATTCCCAATTTTCTAAGAGGAAGTTTCCCGGCAGCTATTATTTCAATAATCTTGAATTTTTCAGACTTATCTTTTGAAGAAAAAGCATAACCATCCATTGCCGATTTATCAAAGGGAGGCATATTAATTTTTGATACAATTTCCTCTGCCAAAACCCTACCGGTCAAATCAAAAAGTGAAACTAATTCTATTTCAGGATTAAAGGCAATCCTACCCATTTCATTTCGTGCTTCTTCTATTGATATCATATATTCCCCTCATAAAAAAGTCTATAATATCATATTTCTATATATCTGTTCAACTTCGAGGACAGTAACTATTCAGTTTTTTAAGTTAAAAAATTTATTTAAGCGTGAGGTGAATTTCTCTGTAGCGTGCCCCGGAGTGAGCCCGGAATGCCCGGGGGAATGAGGACCGGAGCTCAAAATTGAGCACAATTTTTAGCGTTAGCAACAGAGATATCACCGGAAGCGACAATTATACTAATTTCACTTCTAATCTATATTTTTATCATGCCTGACTATTTCTCCTGATACGAGGTAAATCGTGTCTTCGGCAATATTAGTTGCAAGGTCTGCAATTCTTTCTAATCTTTTTGAAATATAAATATTTTGAAGATAATAATCCGTATTTATCGGATCTTCTTTAATATAATTAGATATTTTGAGACAGATCTCTCTGTTTTTATTATCAACAAAGTCATCCTTTCTAATTACATCCAAGGCCATTTCCCTATCCATATTAACCATTGAATCAATACTTCTCTTCAACATAAAAAGAACTGCATTATACATTGGATTAAAATCAATTATATTTTTTTTGGGAAAAACCTTTATTAAAGCTAAAACATGGCCTGATATATCCTGTGCAAGATCTCCAATTCTTTCAATTTCATTATTTATTTTTAATGCAGCAATTATGTACCTTAAGTCTGATGCAACCGGCTGATGTAATGCCAATATTTTAAGACACTCCTCTTCAATTATTATTTCTTCTTTATCAATTTCTTCGTCATTATTAATTACCTTTTTTGCAATTTCTACATTCATATTTTTCAATGCATCAAATGCCATACTAACGTTTTGTTCAACTTTCCCACTCAAATTCATCAACATTTCCATTAAATTATCTATCGCACTCTTCAAATGTTTACCCATTTACTCCTCCTTTTTATATTTTTTATCCTCATCCCTTGTCACTCATCCCCTTTTCCCTTATCCCCTCAAAATTATCCAAACCTTCCAGTAATATACTCTTCCGTTTTTTTCTCTTGCGGCTTAGTAAAAAGCTCATTAGTAGGTGCATATTCAATTAAATTGCCCTCATAAAAAAATGAAGTATAATCTGAAACTCTTGCTGCCTGCTGCATATTATGAGTAACAATAATAATTGTATATTTGCCTTTTAATTCAGATATCAAATCTTCAATTCTTGCTGTTGCCTTAGGGTCAAGTGCAGAGGTAGGTTCATCCATAAGTAATATTTCAGGCTCTACCGCAAGAGCTCTTGCCAGACATAATCTTTGTTGCTGTCCTCCTGATAAACCAAGGGCATTATTCTTCAATCTATCTTTAACTTCGTCCCATAAGGCTGCATCTTTTAAACTTTTTTCTACTATTTCGGATAATTTATTTTTATCTCTTGTTGTATGCAAACGAGGTCCATAAGCTACATTATCAAAAATTGACTTTGGAAAAGGATTAGGTTTTTGAAATACCATACCTACTCTTTTTCTAAGCGTTACGACATCAACCAGTTTACCATAAATCTCTTCTTCCTTATAGAATAATTTCCCGCTTGTAGAACAAATTGGAATAAGGTCGTTCATTCTATTTATTGCCCTTAAAAAAGTACTCTTTCCACAGCCACTTGGACCAATTATAGCAGTTACCTTATTCTTTGATATTCCAAGGCTAATTTTTTTTACAGCCTCATTTTTACTATAAAATACAGAAAAATCTTCTGCACTTATATGTATCTCTTCATTACTTAACATTTCAACCCCTTAATTTCTTTGTTATTCTTGCCCTGAGTATTACCGCAACCAGATTTAAAGACAATACCAGTAAAACAAGCGAAAATACCATACCATATTGAACATGCCTGATTTCATTAACTGCCTCATGTTCTGTTACCAAATTATAAATATTCCATGAAAGTGCTGGTGAAGGCTGATTAAAAATTTCTCCAAAACTTAAAGGACTTCCAACACTTACAGCAGCTGTAAATATTATTGGTGCAGTCTCGCCGGCAGCTCTTCCAAGACTTATAATAACTCCTGTTAATATCCCAGGCAGAGCCGCAGGCAATATTACCTTTATAATAGTTTTTAATTTTGTAGTACCAAGGGCAAGTGATGCCTCTCTATATGTGTCAGGTACAGCTAGTATTGCCTCTTCTGATGACCTTATGACTGTTGGCAGTATCAATAAGGCAAGCGTTAAGGCTCCTGCAAGTACACTTTTACTATCAGATACTTTCATAGTATTAATAAAAAAGGCTAAGCCAAATAGCCCAAAGACAATACTTGGGACACCAGACAGGGTACTTATAAAAGTCCTTAATATTGAAAGGATTTTCCCCTCTTTTGAATATTCAGCAAGATAAATAGCAGCAATTATACCCATAGGCACAGCAAATATCATTGCGCCGAGTGCAAGATAAAACGTCCCTAAAAATTCAGGCCATATCCCACCAAAAAAATGTGCATCATAACTCTTGTCAAATAAAAAATTATAATAAAATGTAAACTCCGGCAACATAATTGCTTCAATATTAGTTTCAATATATCTAAAAATGTCTTCAATTTCAGTACCCTTAAAATCATTAAGCCTCAGTGTTTTTACCTGCCTGCCTATTTTATCTTTATTAGTATAGTCCCATTCTCTTTTATACAATATCTCATCAAGCTTTTCTTCTGCCTTATCCCATCTCGTCTCACCATACTGTTCTCTTATTAATACAGGTCTATCTTCATCAAGTGGTGGACCAATCAGGTCTTTGATAAGTTTATATAATTCATTTACATTTTTTTCATACTTATAACTGTCTTCTATTTCCTCTTCATCAATTTTGTCCATAAAAGTATGCATTTTTTTATAAATATAGTTTTTATGAACATTAGTTTTATTTATTTCTGCTAAAATATCTTCATTATTACCTCTATTAAACTTTTCATACTGAACCCGTCTAAATTCAACAGTCCCCTTGAAAAAAAATGCACCAAGACCATTTATAATAATTGGTAATAGAATAATAAGTAAGGATAAGGCTAAAAGAAAAATTGAAAAATACCCAAATCCTGTTACCGATTTATTTAATACTTTTCTGTTGTTAATATCCATTTAATCCCTCAACTTTTTCTTGGATCTGCTAAGAAACCATTCACTTAAAAAATTACTTATAAATGAGATGATAAGCAAGAGAAGTGCCATTGCAAAAAGCACATGATATCTTGATGAACCGGTAACATGATCGGCTTCACCCATATCTCCGGCAATAGTTGCAGTAAGGGTTCTAACTGGTTCAAAGATATTATACCAGGGACCCGGAATTTGAGCTGCATTTCCTGATGCCATCCAGACGACCATAGTCTCACCGACAACTCTCATAATGCCAAGAGTAATCCCTGCAAGAATACCTGATTTAGCAGCCGGTAATACAACCTTGAATATAGTCTCAGCTCTTGTTGCTCCTAAAGCATAACTGTTTTCCCTTAAATCCCTACCAGCTGACCAGAGAGCATCTTCTGAAACAGATACCATAGTAGGCAGAGCCATAATACCAAGAATAACCGAAACATTTAAAATATTCGTTCCACTTGAAACCTGTATTCGACTTAAGACTAAATATATATATACTAATAAGAATACAGACAAACCAGACATTACTGAAAACAAAACATACTTATAATAAACTTTTTTTTTTAAATATTTATTATAAACAATATTGCTTAAAATATAAGAAATTAATAATAAAATAGGAAAAAAAATAAAAACGACAACTCCACCAAGCAGACTACCTCCACTTTTTTGTAAAAGAGGCGCTAAAATTACCAGAGCAAAGAAACCAAAGGCAACTGAAGGAATTACAGCAAGCATCTCAATAATTGGTTTAACATACTGCCTGATAGCAAAAGGCAAAATATCCGACAAACTTATTGAGGCCATTAATGCAAGGGGTATCGCTATTAACGATGAAACTAGAGTAACTATTAATGTTCCAAAAATAATTGATGCTGCACCAAATTCAGCAGGTTCGTTTGATGGATACCATCTTATACTTGTAAAAAACTCTCCAATTCCCTCAAGTTTAAAAAAAGGTAAAGCATCTCTTGCAATATAAAAGATAATAAAGAAGACTATAATTGTAGAGAATGATGCAATAGCAAGTAATATTAATTCAGTAAAAGAAGAAGCCAGTCTCTTTAAAAGACTGGCGCCCTTACTAATCTGAATTGAATCTGAAATATTAACAGATTTCATTATTTATCTTCTGGTTTTTTTATAATTTGTTACTGGAACAAAGCCGATACCCTTTACAATTTCCTGTCCATTTTTTGAAAGATGTAGAGTTATAAATCTATAGAGATTACTGCCCATCTTAGGATATGTATTTGTAAACATATATAATGGCCTTGCAATAGGATATGTTCCAAGAGAAACAGTCTTTTTTGAAGGATAAATCCCATTTACTTTCAATGCCTTAACGGTATTATCTACAAAACCAAGTCCTGCATAACCAATTGCTGCATTTGTGCTTTGAACTCTTGCTCTAACAGCCCCATTACTTCCAACATATTCACATTTTTTTCCAATTTTTTGTTTCTTCATAACCAATTTATGAAAAGTTTCATAGGTACCGGAATTTGTATCTCGACTGATAGTTACTATTTTCATATCAGGACCACCTACAGCTTTCCAGTTTGTAATATTACCCATATAAATATCCCTTATCTGTTTTACACTGAGGTTTTTAACAGGGTTTGAAGGGTGAACAATAATAGGTAAACCATCAAGAGCAATAACATGAGCAACAGGCATAACACCATTTGCAACAGAAGCCTTAAACTCCTTATCTTTCATAAACCTTGACATAGCGGCAATATTACAAGTACTATTTACAAGACTCTTTGCACCATTGCCGCTTCCTGACTCACTTACAGTAACATTTACATCTTTATTAATAGACATAAAATATTCGGCAAATGCCTTTGCAATAGGACCGACAGTTGTTGAACCATCAATAACTATCTTATCCTTTGCACTCAAAGAAAATACCATAACCAACATAATAATAATTAAAAACATTTTTTTCATAATAAGTTTCCTCCTTATTTTAACTTTTTAATATAGTATTCTCCAATGTTTTTGTTAAAATGAATTAAGGAAATTGTTAATTTTATGTTAAGAAAATTTAATATATTAAATTCTTGAATGATTTATTTCTTACTTGACACATAAATATATAAAAAAAAAAAAAGTGGGAATAATAATAATTTTTTTATAAAATTTGTTGACAAAATTTCATAACGGAAGCACAATGGTTGCAGGAGGTAAATGTGCAAACAATTACAATAAAGAATGTTCCAATCAATATTCACAAATCTTTAAAAAATATTGCAAGATTTAATCGCAGAAGCTTAAATAATGAGATAATTTATTGTCTTGAAAAATATACAACATTTTCTAAAATAAACTCTAAACAACTTATTATTAAAGCAAGAAATACACGTGAAAAAATCTCACATTTAATTTCGGATTCTGATATTAAAGAAGCAAAAAATGAAGGAAGAAAATGATTGTTGTTGATACAAATATTTTAAATGACTAATTCAGAATACATGGTTAATTCAATCAAAGTACTTGAAAAAGTCAAAGAATCAAAGTGCACAGCTTATGACTGTGAATATGTAGTATTGGCAGAAGAGCTTGAAGCCGTTTTAGTAACAAAAGACAAAGAAATATTAAAATATTTCCCAAACATTGCTACAGATTTAGATAAATTTGTCAGATAAAATGAAAAATTTTTGTTTTTTAACCAAGAAACAATGCTTTATTCTTACTTAATAAATAATTAACATTAATTTAAAAATCATTTAACAAACTTCTCATATACTCCAATATAAAAAAAAGGAGGTTACAGATGTTAAAAAAAATTATTTTAATTATTTTAGTTATTTCTACATTTTCAATTGCAGTAAATTCGGTTTTTGCTGACGACATTAAAGGCTATATACTACCTGAATATTATTTTATTGGCAGTCATCATAGTGGTGATAATGATAATGGTGGTATTGAAGGACAGCACGGTTTCTGGTTAAGAAGAATTTACTTTGGTTATAATACTAAGATATCAGATAAGTTTTCTGCAAGAGTTCGTTTAGAGATGAACAGTTCTGCCTTTTCTGAGTCATCAATAGTGCCATATATAAAAAATGCTCATTTAAAATATAAGATGAGTAGCAGTTTATCCATTATTGCAGGTATAATTGAACCACCAAGTTTTAATAAAATCGAAAAATTTTGGGGATACCGTTTTATTGAAAAAACTGCTCCGGATTTCTTTAAACTTGCCTCATCAAGAGATTTTGGTATAGCTCTCGATGGAAAATCAAAGGGTGGATTATCTTACACCTTAATGTATGGAAATTACGGTTCAAATAAAGGAGAGGATAATACAGGTAAGGCATTTTATGGACGTCTTGGTTATTCAAATAAGTCAATGTATGTAGAAGCTAACGGACATCAGGCAGCAGACGGCAGTAAGAATATCACCTATCTTGCAGGATTTCTTGGGCTCAAAGGTAGCTGGGGTCGTTTTGGTGGTGGCTACTATTATAAGAAAGAAACTCCAATTGAAGGAGATAGTAAAGATACAGGCATAGTGTCTATACATGGGACAGCAAAGCTTTCAAAAATGGAAGTTTTTGCAAGATACGATCACTTCTTAAAAGAGGGTTTAAAAGACCCAAGTGGTTATCTTCCAGTATCATCAAAAGGTCAATTAGCAAGATTTATAATTGCAGGCTTAATGTTTAAGGTTCATAAAATGATAAAACTTTCGCCAAATATAAAATATGTTTTCTATGGAGATATTGATAATGGTTCTAAACCATCAGGGAGTGATCTTTATTTCAACCTAACAGCAAAAATTTCTTTTAAAACAGGATTATAAATTTACAACCTCATGGGTTCACTTAAAACATAGTTTTTTATGAACCCATTTTCAAAAAAATCTATTTACAATTTATTGCCAACATGAGACAATATATTGTGGGACATAAACTAATTAAACATTCTAATTTGGCGGCTATAAAGTATTTTTTGACAATTTTTATACCAATTATTATTTTTATAACTATTCTACTGTTATATTTTTATAATAAGGAAAAAAACTATCAAGAAAAATATATCGCATTAAAAACTAAAAGTATTGTAAATATGAATAATAAACTAATCAATAACATTTTACATTCTATTATTTCAGAT
>JAOZTV010000097.1 GCA_029939015.1 Candidatus Aminicenantota bacterium | reverse complement strand
AAATTAAGACTTATGACCAATAATCCTGCAAAATATATTGCATTAAAAGGTTATGGACTTGAAATATCCGAAAGAGTTCCAATTGAAATTGAGCCCCTTAAAGAAAATATAAAATATATGAAAACAAAAAAAGATAAAATGGGTCATATATTAAGCAATCTCTGATAAAAAATGCATTATCATATTTCTAAAAAAGCTAAAGAAAAAATAAATATTTATAATGAAATATTTTTAATAAACGGAAATTGTATAGAAGGATTTTTTATTGGAGAATTAATTGGCAATAAACCAATAGTTGAAGATGTTCTATTTATAAAATTCGACAAAATTACAATTGATAATATATATTCAATTGTATTAAATACCTATGGGAAAAAACTCTTAGGACCAATTTTTATAGGTTATAAAGGCTTTGATTCAGAATGGTTTTCCGAAGATTTTAGATTAAACTATTGAGATAAGAAAAAATTTCTTGATTACCCGGGTTATATTTTAGTATTTTTTCTATTAATTCTAAACCTTTATCCTCTTTGCCTTCATTAATATATCTTTTTGCTTTCATAAAACAATGTTTAAATGCTATAAATGAAGTTGAATTCTCTACAAGATATATTTCAATGTCATTTTTTTCCATTTTTTCTTCTTTTATATATTTAACAAATGACAAAAATGTTTCTATTTGATGTTTGAATGACTCAGGTAGAATATCTATATTTAAATTATTTAATTTATCTAAATTGTTCTTAGAAGAAGGAATAAAGTTAAGAACAGAAAAATAATTAACCAATTCTAATATATTTGTTTCATCAGAAATAGTATTTAAAAAGTTTATTAATATTTTAAAATTAAAAACACTTTCATCTTCTGAAATATTTGGAATTTGTTTTAACATTCGTTTCATTTTTATTAACAGAGCCTTTTTATTTTCAGGAAAAAGTTCAAGCTCTTTATTTAAAAAGTATTCACCTTTATTTTCATTTCCTATCTCTATTAAAGCCATAGCAGTATTAAGATTAGTATCTATTACCTGTTCCCCATTTTCTCCTAAATCATTTATCAAGATTGACAAATCATCCTTGCTAAGTAAATTAAAGCTCAATAACTCTGGGATGAGTTCTTTCTTATGAGGAAAGAGTTCAAGCTCTTTTTTTAAATAGGAAAATGCTTTATGTGGTTCATTTTTTCCTTTATATATTCTATAATATCTATGATTAAGATTCTCTTTGTTTTTATCAACACTTCTGTCTAATATATTTAATGCCCTTTCAAAATTATTCTGAGATATAAGTATATCAGTATATTTAAACATTATGCTAATTTTGTCTGAGTATAAAACTAATTCTTTTTCTGCATAAGAATAAAATTGTTCAAGTTGGTTGGACTTTAAAAATAATTTTGACATATTGAAATAAAAATCTTTCAGTATTTGATTATAAAATACATTTGTTAATACTGGAATTTCTAAATTTGTTTTTCTCAAATCAGGAAATAATATTTTAATTTCATCATAAAACAACCAATAAATAGTAATAGTTTTAAGTAAGTCTTCGTCTTCTAATTTATCTATTTCTGATTCAATCTTAAAAAAAGCATTTTTGGTTTTAAACTCAATTTCAGTTTGTCTCAAAGACAATTTTTCTTCACATAATTCACTCAAAAATTTGTTTTTATTAACATGTTTTTTTATCTTTAAAATTTCCTCAAATTTTGCACGTCTTAATTTTATTTTTTCAAAAACCTGAAATATTTTTTGCTCTTTAATTAAACTTCCTGACTCCTGATCACCTCTTGAATTTAATATTTTATATATATACAAATACTCCAAGGAAAGATTTTCAATATCCTTTATAATAATTGAATCATTAGAAAAAACAGTGTCAATTGTTTCTTTAATATATTCAGATATTATCTTATCAAAAACGCTATCACCAGTTTTATCAATATAATCAAGAATTAAATTATTGTCATTTACAATTAAACTTCTTATCTCATCTCTATTATCATTTTTCTCAAATAATAAATCCATTAATATTTTTTTATTATCAAAATACTCTGTTATTTCATATACATTTGATGTTTTAAAAACAAAATCATAGTTTATTCCATTTTCATCTTTAACACTGCTTGTCTCTTTATCTATGATGATTGTAGAAAAATCTATAAATTCCTGAAGCTTTAATTTTCCAATATAACCATATTTAAGTGATATAAAAAAGACTGATCTGAAAAAATCTGAAACAATTATCAAATCATCCTTATTATAAATAATCTTATATGGACTATCTGGTAAAGGTATATTTTTAATAAGCTCATATTCTTTAGAGAGTATTTGAAGTCTATTATTTCCTGAGTCTGAGATAATTAGCATATCATTTGTTATTAATAAATCTTCGGGAAATTCAAATCCAATTCGTCCCATTATCTTATTTGAAATAAATCCTAATCTACTACCTATAGTCTTATTAGTGTCAGACTTAATATCAAAAACTCTGAGGAGTGAATATTCCTTATCTAATAGAATTATTTCCTTACCATTTACTGCATAAGCTACTATATTTGAATCACTAAATACTTTGTCCTTATATTTGTTTTTTATTTTTTTAAACTCAATAAGACCATTTTTATTATCATTAATTGATCTTATTAAATTTATCATTAATTTATTAATTTAGAAATCTCAGTTTTAATATTTTCCCATCTTTTATCATCCATTCTTGCCCCTACTACTTCAACAGCATTCTTACCTAATAAGGCACCAATTTTTCCACAAGTATCAATTGAATATTCATTTATTAAGCCATAGAAAAAACCAGCTGCAAATAAATCACCTGCACCAGTTGTGTCAATTGCTTTAGTTTTGACAGATTTAATATTATAAATTTTGTCATCCTCTAATATCATAGAACCATCTTTACCAAGTTTTAAAATTGCTGTTTGACAGAGTTTTCCCATTTCCATTAAACATGCTTTATGGTCTTTTTCTTCTGTAAATGCTTCTGCTTCTTCTTCATTTGCAAATAATATATCAACATATTTTTCTACAATTTCTTTAAAATAAGCCCTGTTCTCTTGAACAATATTATAACTCGACAAATCAATTGATATTTTTAAGCCTGCTTTATGAGCAAAATCAAGGGCCTTATTCAATAAATTTCTGTCCTGTACAAAATAGCCTTCAACATGAAAATAATCATATCCTTTAAATAAGTTTTCAGTCAGGTCTGTACCACTAAGTTCAATTGCAGCACCAAGATATGTAGCCATTGTTCTTTCTGAATCTTCAGATATTAAGACAAGACATTTTCCTGTTTCCTCTTCACCCTTAAATAGAGTTGTATTTATTTTATTACTCTTCATATCTGTATCAAAGAATATCCCATATTCATCATCGCCAACTTTTCCAATAAAACCTGTATTTGAACCAAGTATTGCAAGACCATTTATAGTATTGGCAGCAGAGCCCCCCGATGATTTACTATAACCAAGACTTGCAGTCTTTTTAAGAATTTCATTTACACTTTCTTTGTCAACAAGAGTCATACTACCTCTTCCAAGTTTTAAATCATCTAAATATTTATCACTATCAAGTTTAATTAAAATATCAACAAGGGAATTCCCCATTCCAAGTATTTTCTTCATTCTTCCTCCATATTTTCAATAATTAACTAAATTAAATTTCCACACCTTGGTCTCTCATATATAATACCATTTCATCTATTAATTGTTTTACTACATCTCTATTTTCATTATCAGCTGCATCTTGAAGATTTTTTCCAATTTCCGAACCTTTTGCCATATCAAATATACCAGCTGTACCCTTTATATCATGTGCAATTTTCCTAATTTCTAAGAAATTATCATCTTCAAAATACTCGGACATATTTTTTAAATTTTCTGAAGTTTTTTCTAAAAATTCTTTTTTTAATTCTTCCATAAACATTTCATCTGAATCCATTTATTTTGCCTCCTGAATAGTACCCGACAGGTAATATTATTTTAAGCAGGAGCATAATATTTCACTCCTGTTTTATGGTTTTTTATCTCATCAATAAGATTGTTTAAATATTTTGGATCATTGAAATCAATTTTTTCTACATTTATGACCAATAAAGGTGATCGTTTATAATTGAAAAAAAAATAATTATAAGCCTCAAAAATTTCACGCCAATACTCATTTGGTATATCTCTATATATTTCATTTTCAACAACATTTATACGCCTTAGCATTTCAGCAAAGGATATTTGTAGATAAATAACCAAATCAGGTTTAATTATATTATTTAAGAAATGTGAATATATTTTTTTATAAATATTAAGATCATCATCATTTTTAAGTATAGAATGGGCATATATACCATCTCTTTCAAAAATATAATTACTTATAGTTATTTTATGAAATAATCCTTTCTGATCCAAATCAATTTGCTGATTATATCTATTCAATAAAAATATTAATTGTGTTTTTAAAGACAATGAATCGTCACCTCTAATAACAGCTTTTAAATAACTATCAAAAAATGGGTTATCTCTATTGTCATATAGTGGTTTACTATCAAATTTCTTAGATAATAAATGAACAAGTTCACTCTTTCCAGATCTAATTAAGCCTTCAACTGCAATATTTTTAAATCTGTTCATATTAACTAATTATAACATATAAAACCTATTATTAAAAGATTTTAAAATTGAGGATTATATTGACTATATAAATTAAAAATGTTATATATTAGTTTAAGGTGGAATTTTAGGGAAGAGGTTAAATCAGATTTTATTGATTAAAACCCGCAGCCCCCGCTGCCGTGACTGAATAATTTAGAACTTAAAACTTCTAAATTGATTTTTAACATTTAACCACTGCCATTATTGGTGGGAAGGAGTTAAAGATTTTTCAGGAGCCGGAAGACCTGTTTTACCTTATCTGTAGGAATATCTGCGGAGGGCGGATTTTCTGGTAAAAAATTTAATTCCCTCCCAAGAGTTATCATATAAATAACTTGGATTTTATACTTGTTCTTAAACTGATCTTTTTCGTTGAGTAATCATACACATATTACATAATATGCTTAATGTTACTCGCCTTAAATATCAGTCCAATAACATCGTATAATTATCCAACTTTTTTATAAGATAACCCTTTAATGGAGAAAAAAATGCTTAACAAAAAGTATTTAATAATCATTTTTATGGTTACAATTATGTTTCAATCTGTATTTAATCTTTTCTCAGATGAAAAAAAAGAAAAAGATGAGGTTTTTAAGACAAAAGAGAGTCAATTTGGTGAGATTATTGAAGTTGTAGGCTCAATACCACTTATTAAAACAGTACAAAGTGTTTCAATTACTTACAAAAAAGACATTGACTTAATGGCTGCAACAACAATGAAAGAGGTAATTGGAATGACACCCGGTTTATTTACTCTCTCAACTGGACAATTTGGACAGGTTTCATCAACATTTATCAGAGGTTCAAAATCAACACAAATACTCTACATTATTGATGGAGTAAAAATTAGAGACCATGTAAATATTGGTGGTTTAAATTTGAGTATTATGTCACCGTCAATTATTGACAAAATAGAGATTGTTAGAAGTTCTTTAAGTATGTATGGTTCTGAAGCACAGGCTGGAGTTGTAAATATTAGTACCATTACTGAAAAAGAATTACAATTTTCCGGTTCCTATGCTAGTCATAATTCATATTCTGGTAATTTTTCACTTTTCAAAAGTCTTGGAAACATTGACCTTTCTCTAAGTTTGAATTCAAGAAGAAATAGCAATAATGTTGAGAATGATGTTTTTGAAAATTCAGGAATATCTGCAAAACTTGCCTATAAAAAAAGCAATTTAAGTATTGGACTAAATTATTTTGGAAATTACACAAACTCAGGTATTCCATTAACATGGGATTTCAAACCATCATTAGACACAAATTATAAACAAAATTACAATATTATTGCCATACCTGTTAAATTAATATTATCAGACAAAACTTTTTTGAATATCTCAGGTTCTTTTGTAAAGAGTGATTATAACTTCTCTGACCCTGATGCGTTCTTTAATTTTCATTCAAAACTTATTTCAAATTCATATAATTTTGAAACTAGTTTAAAAACAAAGATTGGGAAACACATTTCACTAAATTCAGGTATTGAGTATTCAGGTTTTAATGCTACGAATGAATCAGATTCAACATATTTAATAGACAATCATAAGAGTAATAATTTTGCGGCATTTCTACATAGTAATCTTAATTTCAACGATCTTCTGCTTTTTGCATCTTTAAGACTCGATAAGTATAAGAATATTGACTCAAATATATCTCCGCAAATTGGATTTTCTTATTTAATCGCTAGTAAATTTAAGCTTCGTGCTTCATTCTCAAATAGTTTTAAAGCGCCTTTAATTACACATCAAGTCAATCCATGGGGTATAGAAAATTTTGAATTAAAACCAGAAACAGCTAATTCTTATGAAATAGGTTTAAATTTTTACTCTGGGATTTTTTCATTTGATTTGACATATTTTAACACTTCCTATACCAATCTGATTGACTGGGTTACCGTTGATATGACCACTTGGGCAGGTCAATACCAGAATATATCCTCTGTTGACATTAAAGGATATGAATTAACAACAATTATAAGTCCAAATACGAATCTTTCCTTACAGGCTACATATACAAATCTTAATACGGAAGATTTAGCAACAGGAAAGCCATTACTTCGCCGTCCAAAACATACATTTTCAGGTTTAATACAATATAAAAATAAATTTTTTACTACTTCTATGCAGATAATCTATGTTGGTACAAGGTCAGATTCAAACCCATTAGCATGGCCACCACTAACAGATTCGCCATCGTTTAATTCGTTTAATTTCAATATAAATGTTCCTCTGTCTGACGCTCTTATGATTACAGGAAAAATGACAAATGCATTAAACGCAGAATATGCAGAAATTTTTGGATATCAATCACCAAAAAGAAGATTTGAGTTAGGTTTCAGGTTTAATTTAAGATAAGTGTTGAGGGTTGAAGGTTAAAGGTTGAAAGTAAAAACGTAGGGGCAGGTCTTGTGCCTGCCCTTTTTTAAAAAAATAAAGGATATGAATATACAATGAATAATATAAACAAATTAACCTTAATACTTATGGCTTTTATAATATTTAGCTCCTGCACAAAAAACAATATAAGTAAAAAAGCAAAAAGTACAGATAAGTACCCAAATAGAATAATAACATTGGCACCAGCTTTAACTGAAATTGCTTTTGCACTTGGAGCAGGAGATAAGATAGTTGGTAATACAAAATTTTGCAAATATCCAAAAGAAGCCACAAATATAAAAAAAATTGGTGGCTTTCTTGATATGAATATTGAAATGATTCTAAAATTAAAACCTGATTTAATAATTTGTTATCCTGAACATAAGAATAATTTAAAAATACTAAAAGGAAAAATCAAATTATTAGAAGTTAAGCATATAAATATTTCAGATATTTTCAATTCTATAAGTTTAATTGGAAAAGAAATCAATAAAAGTAATGAGTCAGAAAACCTTATCAAGAGTATTAAAACAAAGCTTTATAAAAACAATAATTTTAAAAAAAAAACAGTATTGCTTATAGCTGACCGTGACCCTCATAGATTAAAATCAATGTATATAATTGGCAGAAAAGGTTTTTTAAATGAAATACTAAATCTGTCAGGAGGCAAAAACGCTTATCAGGGCAATATCCCCTATCCATCGATATCAATTGAATCAATAGTCTCAATGAATCCTGACATAATCATTGAATTTTCATTTTTAATTAATAACCAGAAGAAAAAAAATATATTGAAAGAATGGGATAAATATTCAATGATAAATGCAGTTAAAACACAAAACATATTCTTTGCTAAAGGAGATTATTGGCAGAAACCAGGCCCAAGAATAGTTAAAATTTCAGAAGAATTAAAAAGGATAATTAATTGATAAATCTCAAAGACATTAATTACTCAATTAAAAACAAAAACATTCTCAATAATATTAATTTTAATATTAAAGAAAATAGTATAACCCAAATCTTTGGACCAAATGGAGCAGGCAAGACAAGTCTTTTTAAAATAATTTCAGGAATAATTTCTCAATATTCAGGCAATATCTTAATTAGAGGAAATAATATAAGAAATTACTCTATTAAAAATATTGCAAAACAAATCACTTTTTTACCTCAATTTCATTATTTTTCTCTACCTATTTCAGTAAAAGCCATACTTATTGCAGGAAGATATCCACATTCAGGACTATTTCAATCATATTCAAAAGAAGATAAGAAAATAATGTCTGAAGCTGTCGAAGATTTTAATATTGCAGAACTATTACAAAGAGATGCTCAAACCTTGAGTGGCGGTGAAATCAAAAAAGTTATGCTGGCATCTGCCTTTATTCAAAATGTACCAATAATTCTCCTTGATGAACCATTTGTATCACTTGATCCACAAAGTGCTATAAAATTAAAGGAGATGATAGTAAAATTAAATAAGAAAGGTAAAACAATTATTGTAATTTCTCATAGAATGGAATTGATGTACCCTATTGCAACACATATAATTGCAATAAATGAGGGAAGACTAAATTATGCAGGGATAAAAAAATATGACCCGACTTTATTTAAAGAAACATTAGGAATTGGTTTTAAAATTCATTCAAAGAACAATAAGGAATTTGTGATTATAGATGGATAAGAAAAAAATATTTTTAATACTTTTGACAATTTTATTTGTTCTATTTTTCTTTCTACCTTTTTTTGGAACTGTAAAACTATCATTTAGTTCAATTTTGAATAACGAAACAGATAGATTAATATTTTGGGAGATACGTGTACCAAGATTAATACTTGGTTTTCTTGCCGGTGCAATACTTAGCTTATCAGGCTTGCTCTTTCAGAATATTTTCAAGAATAGCCTTGCAACACCCTATACTCTCGGTATATCTTCAGGAGCATCAGCAGGGGTTGTAATTGCAATAAAATTAAATTTATCATTCTTGTTTCTTGGTTTTGGAGCTCGCTCACTTTTTGGTTTTTTGGGTGCTTTATTATCGATTTTTTTAATTATTTCAATTGCAAGACTTGTAGGTAGCTTTTCAATATACACACTTCTAATGTCAGGTATTGCAATAAATTTTTTCTTCTCTTCTTTGGTTGCTATCACTCTTTACCTCTTTGACTTTACACAGACTATATCAATATTAAGATGGCTATTGGGAGGGATTGAACCGGTAAGATACTCTGAGCTTATATTTTTATCAATAATTTTTGTGATTTTTGTAATAATAGTTTTCCTAATAAAAGATCAATTATTAATTTTATCAATTGGAGATGAATTTGCCAT
Source organism: Candidatus Aminicenantota bacterium (assembly GCA_029939015.1). Taxonomy (GTDB): domain Bacteria; phylum Acidobacteriota; class Aminicenantia; order UBA2199; family UBA2199; genus JAOZTV01. The sequence continues at coordinate 510 of JAOZTV010000097.1, read as the reverse complement.
ATCAAAAGGACTGGATATTAAAAAATTTCGTCTTACTATATTCTTTATTGTTTCAATAGTTATAGGTATTCTTGTAACACGTACAGGACCTATTGGCTTTGTAGGATTGATAGTACCTCATATATCAAGACTTATATTTAAAAATATGAAAACAAATATAATCATAACGATTATAATGGGTGGATTATTTTTAGGATATGCAGATTTTATTGCAAGAATACTAATCCCACCTGTAGAGATACCAGTAGGAATAATAACTTCGTTAATAGGTGCTCCATTTTTTATTTTTGTTCTAATAACTTCATTAAGAAATAATAGATGATAATGTCTAAATTAGAAGTGAGGCTTTAGCCTCGCCTGTTTTTTAAAAATAATGCGGGACTAAAGTTGACAAAATTCTTAAATAATTCTAATATTAAGATGGGAGTATAAAATGCTTAAAGAAAAATACATTAATTTTTTTACAGATTATGGATTCAAAAAACTCTTTGGTGAAGAACCTAATAAAGA
>JAOZTV010000392.1 GCA_029939015.1 Candidatus Aminicenantota bacterium | reverse complement strand
GTAAAAAATATTTTTTTATAATTTATATCATTTTCATAAAACCTTTGCAAGATGTACAAAAAAAACCGCCCAGAAGGGCGGCTTATTTAAATTTAATATTATTCTAATAAATTAGAATGACAATTTTAGTCCTAATCTTGCTGAAATTGGGGCTGTGTAACGAGCTTCCATACCAAACAGTACATGAGGACGAGTATCTTCAGGATACTCCCAGTCTTTTGAAAGCATTTGTTCATAATTGACTTCTAATTCATTTGCGGTTTTTAGAGGAACAATCATCTGAGCTATCTTAAAACTAAATATATTTGTAATATTTACACTAAACTGCAAATTAGCTTTTCCTAGTTTTAAATTATATTCAGCGTACATATCGGCATTATATCTCATAGGAGTTCTTCCCATATTACCTCTATTATAAGGAAACATCTCCATATTATAAAGAGTCCATTCTTCTGTTACAGGAGTACCACTCATAACATTGATAACTGTACCAAGAGTCATACCAAATGGGAAGATATAACTACCATAAGCCTTAATTACATGAGGTCTGTCAGTTGCAAGAGGACCATCAATTTTATTTAAGTCTTTGTCAAATGCCAAAAACCATGCATCATAATATCTGGCAACATTAGGAGAATCTCTCCCATCCTCGTCTGAAGAAGCAAGTCCGGCATAGTTTCCTTTTAAACTACTCCATGTATATGAAAAGCCGCCCATCCAGTTCTTACTGAATCGTTTATCAAGAGCGAAATTTACTGCCCAGTATTCTCTCTTTGCCCTTGGAGTTTCAGGATATGCATCATCAAACATCCCTCCATTTTTTTCCAATAAGGACCATCCGTATCCTGGATTGGCTGTATAATAATGTTCACTTCCATCAATAAGAACACCTACGTCTTCAATCGTATATCTGAGGTGCTTATTGACAAGCCTTACTGATAAAGACAGATCTTCATTAAGTTTATTTTCAAACCCAATAGAGATTGCCTGCTGTGACATCGGTTTAAGATCTGGATCTGTTGTATCAAAAGATGGAACTCTCCAATCAATAACTTTTAATAATGTACCGGGATTGTTGTCATACGTAATTTTTGTAAAATCATAATCATCAATTGTATAATAAGCACTTTTCCACTTAAAACCACCATAAGATCCATTTGCCATCTCTAATTTCATAACATCAAAGAAGAGTCCATAACTCCCAAATATTTTAAAACTCGAATCACCTTTAACATCATAAACAAATCCTAACCTTGGTGCTAATTTATCGCCAAAACTAAACTCAATTGGTTTCGCATCGACAAAATCAGGATGAGAGGAATAACTTGGAATATATTCAGACTCAGCTCTTACACCAAAATTTAAGGTCAATTTTTCTCCAATTGTCCAACTATCTTGAATATAAAAATTATAACGATTACTATATGCTTTATATTCCGAGCCAAACATACCGGTATTTGTATCGCCACGAACCTGAACATACCCGTATTCACCTATTCCATAATTTGTTCCACCTAAGACAGCAGGATCCCCCCAATAAAGTATAACAAGAGGTTGTTGCCATGCAGCATCGACTTCTTCACCCTGCCTGACAAATTGACCACCAATTTTTAATGAATGTTCTCCACCAAGATTAAAATAAAGAGTATAATCTATACTTGCAGATTTTTTCTCAGCTAACTGCAGATTTAAAGCTTTACTCTCTTCCCAATTTGCACCACTTGACCATCCAGCAGTATGCTTGAAATTGTCAGGGATTTCAGGATAACTCAAATTATCAGTACCACCTGCAAATACATACCATGGGACTGATGGAATAACAGTTAAATTGTTTTCCTGATTTGAAAAGAAAAGCCCTGCTCTAATATTTAGCATAGAGTTGTTTCCAATTGTAATGTCAAGTGCAGTAGATGCTGAATAATTTGGAAAGTCATAACCATGTGTGTCAAAATCCGTTGTATAGTTGCCATAAGGAACCCATGCTCCTTGATCTTCAAATAAATCGAAGCCTCTATACTGACTATAATTATTCATATAGCTTGCAGACCATCTTACATTACTTAGGATTTGTGCCGAAACCTTTATCATATAATTCATACTTGTAAATTTTGTAGTATGATCTTTTACATCGGTTGAATCAACATAGTTAACATGATTCTTAAAAGTTGTAAATCTTGGTAAAAATGATCCAAAGAACCATACTTTGTCTTTGAGCAAGTAACCGCCAAGACTAAAACCTGTTTCAATCTGAATATCAGATCTCTCTCCACGAAGATCTTCATATGCATAGTATTTTGCCTTTGTTGAATCCTCCAGATCAATTGAAAGTAGTTCTCGTGGAGTTCCTCTCAAGGTACTTCCACTATAATACGCTATAACATCACCATGAAATTCATTACCTCCTGACCTTGTAATCGCACTTATAACTCCACCAAGGGACCCACCAAATTCGGCCATATAGCCACTTGATTTAACCTGTACTTCCTCTACAAAATCAAATGCAGCATTCTGTCCCTGTGTCCCATTTACTAGGTTTGTAACATCAACCCCATCGATATAGAAAACATTTTCAGAACCACTTGCCCCATCAATTGAAATACCTGCAAGCAACGGCTCATCAATAACGCCCGGTATTGCAGTGACCAAGGAAGTAAAATCTCTTCCCTTTGGTAATGAGTCAAATGTTTCCTTATTTAAGTTCATCCCCTGAGAAGCACTTTTTACATCAATTAATGGAACCTGTCCTTCAACAATAATTGTTTCTT
>JAOZTV010000096.1:3585-9926 GCA_029939015.1 Candidatus Aminicenantota bacterium | reverse complement strand
AGAAGGTATTGCAAAAACCACAGGCATACTAATAAGTATGTCGAGGATTTTTGTAATACCTTATGGTGCAACAGATTTGGGCTATTCGCTGAAAAAATCACTTGATTTTGGTAAATATTAACAATAAATATAGGAGATTTATGTTTGGACCTTTAGGATATCCCGAAGTTGTTATGATTCTTGTTATAGCTATGTTACTTTTTGGACCTGATAAGATACCTGAAATAGCAAAGTTTATTGGTAAAACTGTTAGGGAATTAAAAAGAAATGTTGATGAAGCAAAGGCAACTATAACATCAGAGTTAGAAGATGCAGAGATTAAAAAAGAGATAGATATTATTAAAGAAGATTTAACCGAGGCAATTAATATACCGGGGTCTGATGTTTATGATGAAATTAAATCATTAGACAAAACTGGTGATGATTTAAAAAAAGAAATGAAGAAATTCACAAAGATTGATGATGACTAAAAAAAAAACTAAAGATTCATTCTCATTTTTAGAACACCTCGGCGAATTTAGAAAGAGAATTTTATATTCATTTGCAATTATACTAGTCTTTTTTATGTTATCATGGAATTTCAGAGTAGAAATCTATGATTTTCTTTCACTTCCAATTACACAATTTTTAGATGGTAAAAAACTCATCTATACATCTTTAACAGAACCACTGATGATGTATATAAAGCTTTCTTTTATTGGAGCATTATTTACTTCTTCTCCATTTTTATTTCATCAATTATGGATTTTTATTTCACCTGGTTTATACAAAAATGAAAGGAAGATGGTGTTTCCATTTGTATTTATGGCTACATTTTTCTTCTTATTAGGTGCTGGATTTGGTTATTATGTTGCCTTTCCAATGTATGTTGAATTTTTATTGAATTTTGGTTCAAGTTTTGAACAGATGATTAAAATTAATGAGTATTTTTCACAATTATTAGTTGTATTATTAGGGTTGGCTCTTATGTTTGAGTTACCTGTCATTATGTATTTACTTGCTAAATTAAAACTTATCACATCATCGTTCTTAATCAAATACTTTAAATATGCAATTGTACTCATTTTCGTACTTGCTGCAATCATTACTCCAACGCCTGATATTGTAAACCAGTCAATATTTGCTGTTCCTACTATTGGTCTATATATCCTAAGTATCTTTATTGTAAAATTTGTTAGAAGAAAAGAAGATAAATAGCTTAGGTTTTAGTTAATATTTAACAATATAATCGAGGGAGATTAATATGATTTTAGGTATTTATAATTTACTTTTCTTTTTTGCATTTTTTATTATTGGATATAATAATCCTCCATTTTCAGGGCTTAGTAATATTAATGGAGGCATTCTCGGAGCAGGCTTTGCAATTGCCTTGTCTTTAGTATCATATAGGATAAAAAAGGCTGAACAGTCCTATATATGGAGTGTTTTCATCTCTTCATTAAGTTTATTGTTTATTGGTTTTATATTTCTAAATATTTTTAAATTAATTGGTTTTACATTTTTAGATATAATTTTTTTTAAAACTTTATTCTTACTTGGTTTTCCAATTGGTGGTGTATTTATAGGCTTATATAAACCTGAACTTTTTTCGCCATTTAATATTAAAGAATTTTTTAAAGGTATAAATGTTGAAAAAAATTCATATCTTCTTGATACCAGTGTTATTATAGATGGACGAATTACACCTGTAATTAATGCAGGTTTTATTGAAGGTGAATTTATTATAACTCAGTTTGTTTTAGCTGAATTACAGGGAATTGCTGATTCCTCAGATCTAAATAAGCGTGCAAGAGGCAAAAGGGGACTTAATGTAATTAAAGAACTTAGAAATGATAATTCAATTACTGTAAAAATTGAAAATAAAAATGTAGTTGGACCAAAAGAAGTAGATCAAAAGCTTGTAGTCTTAGCAAGAGAAAGTAATTACAAAATAATTACTAATGATATAAACCTTAGTAAGATTGCTCGAATTCAGGATATTAAGGTTCTTAATATAAATGAACTTGCTTATTCCTTAAAACCAATTGTTTTACCAGGAGAGAAATTCTTAATAGAGATTACTACTGTAGGTAAAGAGAAGAAGCAGGGAATCGCTTATCTTGAAGATGGTACTATGGTAATTATTGATGATGCAAAAAATGATGTTGGTAAAAAAGTAAATGTAGAAGTAACTTCTGTATTACAATCAACTACTGGAAAAATGTTTTTTGGAAAAAAGGTATAATGTTAAAAATAAGATCAGGCATTGGATATGACATTCATAAGTTAAAACCTGGAAAAGGATTATATATAGGTGGTGTCAAAGTATCAGAAGAATTTTGCTTTATAGCTCATTCTGATGGCGATTTACTAATTCATGCTTTGATAGATGGTTTAACAGGTGCTTTAGGCGAAGGGGATATTGGAGAACTTTTCCCAAATACATCAGATAAATATGAAAATATAGATAGTAAAATTTTATTAAAAAAAACAATAGATTTATTTAAAATAAAAAATTATGAAATAATTAATATTGATTGTATTGTTATTTCTGAATTAATAAAAATATCACCTTATAAATTAGAAATAAGAGAATTGATATCGTCAATTTTAAATATTGATTTTGAAAATTTTAATTTGAAGGGTAAAACTAAAGAGGGTATTGATGACCCTGTAGGCAGGGGAGAAGCTATTGAGTGCTTTTGCTCTATAATGATAAGGTATAAAGGTTAAAATATGACAAACACGAAAAAGTTACCACTTATAACAATTATTGGTATTCCTAACTCTGGAAAGTCAACTTTATTCAATAGGATTATTGGAGAACGTAAAGCATTAATACATTCACTTCCAGGAATGACAAGAGATATTTATAAAAAGACATTCGATATAGACAATGATTTATTTGAGATCCAGGATACTGGAGGTTTTTTTACTAATGATGATATTATTACAAAAGAAATTAATAAAAGGATATATCGAGCAGCAAAAGAATCAGATATCATAATATTTCTCTTTGATGGCAGAAAAGACTTACTTGGATTTGAAGAAGAGTTATTTTTACATATCCGTAAATTAGGTAAAATTATAATACCGATTATTAACAAAGTTGATAATGAAAACAACTATATATTACCTGATACATACTATAATATAAATCAGGATTTCATATATATATCTGCAGAGCATAATATTAATGTTGAAATTTTATTAGAAAAAATTAAAACACTAAGTCCATTTACAGTAAAAAAAAACATAGACTTAAAAGATAATGAAAAAACTCCAAGAATATCTTTTATTGGTAAGCCCAATGTTGGAAAATCCTCTATCATAAATAAAATATTAAATGATGAATTTGCTATAGTAAGTCCAATTGCAGGTACGACAAGAGATTCAGTTGACCTTAAAATAAAAAGAAACGGCAAAGAATTTATACTTGTAGATAATGCCGGCATTAGAAAACTTAATAAAGTTAAAGAAAACACAGAAACAGCAGCAGTAATAAGGGCTGAAAAAGACATTAAAAATTCCGATATAGTAATATTTGTAATAGATATTTCAAAAAAAATAGACAAGAATGATTTGTTTATTGCCAAAAGAGTACTAGCTTCAGCAAAACCTGTAATAATTGCCTGCAATAAATGGGATCTTATTAATAACAAAGATAAAGATTTTGTCAAGACAATAAGACAAAGATTTAATTTTTTTGATTTTGCACCTGTTTCGATGGTTTCAGCATTAAATGGAAAAGGTATTTTTGAATTAATTACACAGGCTGATGAGATATTTTATTCCTCAAGTAAAGATATCAAAGCAAATGAAATAATAAACTGTATAAAAGAAATAACTACAAAAAAAAGGTTACTTACAATTAATAATGCAGTTTTCAATCCTAAGTATGCTGTCATTGAATCACAAACCCCATTCTTTATAAAGTTTCATACCAAAACTGGAGATAAACTAAAGGGTGCCGACGAAGTATATTTAAAAAGACAATTAGCTGAAAAGCTAGGTTTATCAGGCTTTCCAATCTTTTTCAATATTGCAGGAAGTAAAAAATAAGTAATGTCGGCGTGTCGACATACAAAATAAATTCTCTTAGGTAGCGTAGAGTATAAGCTTTTATTTAGGCCGCTTCCGGTGATATCTCTTTCGCTAACGCAAAAAATTGTGCTCAATTTTTTACTCCAGTCCTCAGTCGCCTGGGCATTCCAGGCTCCCTGCGGGGCACGCTACAGAGAAATGCACCTCACGCTTAATTTGGTATAGACCTATTTAATGTAGTACTAGTCTTACTTGAATTAAGTTAATGAGCACTTTGGAAGTGGGACTTTAGTCCCGCATAGTTATTGCATTAATAGATAATAGGCGAGGCCAAGCCATACTTCCAAAACAATAAAACAAATACACAATACTTAAATATATTCCCAAGGCTTCATTTATATATATTATTAAGGAATAGTTTGGGAAATAATTTTATTAATATATGGTTTTTCTTGACAAATATTCGTATATTGAATAAGATATTGAATTAAGTATAAAATCTAAGTTATTTGTACGCGAGTCTTTAGGAGGATAATTTGATAATTACAATTGCAAACCAAAAAGGTGGGGTTGGCAAGACAACTACCGCTATAAATCTATCAGCAGCATTGTCTATGCTTGGACATAAAACACTTCTCATTGATATGGACCCACAGGCTAATTCAACTGTATCTTTTTTAGATCATAGTGACATAAAACACTCATCATTTGATTTTTTGGAAAACCCCTCTTTAACTTTTAATGAAGTAGTAAAAACCTGTAATGTAGAAAATTTATCTATAATTCCAGCTAATATATCTATAGCAAAATTAGAAGCAAAGTTAATAGGGGAGATAGATAGTCATTTCAGATTAAAGGATAAAATTGATGCAATTAAACATCATTTTGATTATATAATAATAGATACACCTCCAACACTTGGATTAATAACAATTAATACCTTTGTTGCTGCTACTGATCTTATTATTCCTATTCAACCATCGTATTTTGCACTTGAAGGAACAGACGATTTGTTGGAAACATTTGAAAAGATCAGGATAAGAAGTAACCCTGAATTATCTATACTGGGTGTATTGATAACGATGTACGATAAGCGTATTATAATTGCTCAGGACAGCATGAACCATATCGCAAATACATTTGGAAGCAATGTGTTTAAAACTGTTATTTCAAAAAATGTCAGGTTAGAAGAAAGCCCGGCATATAAAGAATCAATTTTTACATTTTCACCAAATTCAAAGGGAGCTAAAGAATATATGGCATTAGCAAAAGAGGTAGTAAAAAATGGCAAATAGAAGAGGATTACCAACTTCAATTAAATCAAGACATGCAAATCATTTTGTAGAAGAAATATCCAAAATGACAAGAACTAATATAATAAGAAATATTCCTATTGAGAATATTACAGCAAACATAATGCAGCCAAGAAAAGACTTTGGCGAATTACAGGAATTATCTCAATCCATAATAGAAAAAGGAATAATTGAACCGATCTTAGTTAGGCCTGTAAATGGTAAATTTGAAATTATTGCAGGAGAAAGAAGATATAGAGCTTCTAAATTAGCTAATTTAAAAGAAATACCTTGTATTGAGCATGATGTAGCCGATGATGAAGCACTTGAACTTACTATAATAGAAAATATGCAAAGAAAAGATTTAAACATATTTGAATCGGCATATTCATTAAAATCTTTAGCCGAAATATATGGATACACACATGAAGAAATAGCCAAAAAAATAGGTAAATCAAGAGTAACAGTTTCAGAGCAAATTAGAATAACAGACTTACCAAGCGATGTATCTAAGAAATGCATAGAATTAAATATTGTATCAAAAACATTTCTATTACAATTAGTTAAATTGGAAGACAAACAATCAATGTTGAACGCATTAGATAAATACATTCAAAATCCATTTTCAAGAGATGAATTAAAGCAAATGAGAAATGATAAAGAATCTATAAAAAAAGATGATAAAAAAAAAATTAAACCAGAAAGGATTAAATTTAATTTTGTATCAGAAAACAAAGAAATTAAAATAGGTTTTAATATAAAAGACAAAAACATAGGAAAAGAAAAGATAATAGAAATCCTAAACAATTTAATCCAAGAAATAAAAGAAGAAAAAATAAAACAATTCAACGCTTAAGTTTAATAATTATATTTTTATTGCTCAATGTTTTATCAATATTTATATAAACTAAAAAAATTTTAGTTTATGCTTAAGTTTAATAATTATATTTTTATTGCTCAATGTTTTGTCGATATTTATATAAACTAAAAAAATTTTAGTTTATGCTTAAGTTTAATAATTATATT
>JAOZTV010000096.1:0-3485 GCA_029939015.1 Candidatus Aminicenantota bacterium | reverse complement strand
TATGCTTAAGTTTAATAATTATATTTTTATTGCTCAATGTTTTGTCGATATTTATGTAAACTAAAAAAATTTTAGTTTATATAAATATCGAATATTATGTAATTCTGCTACGCAGGTTTACATAATATATCTTATCCGACACAACATGCGAACCAGGCATAAACACCCTATATACCACACAAACTCTCATTGTTGAAAACTTTTGTTTAAAATTATCAATTAATGTTGATAATTAAAATTAAAATACACAATTCATTGAACTTTTTATTTTAATCTTCGTTATAGATATATGTATGATATGATTAACATAAAATTATTTGGAGGTAATAAATATGAAGAGATTAACAAGAAATAAAAATGACAAAATATTATTTGGTGTATGTGGTGGCATTGGAAGATATTTTGACATAGACCCCGTTATAATAAGAATAATTTTTATTGTTTTATTATTCACAGCTGGTACAGGATTTCTAGCTTATATAATAGCAATATTTATAATTCCTGAAGAGAATAAATCATTCTATGATAAAAAATTCAACACAACAAATGAAAATAAAACAACTCCACCCCCTTCATACGAGAATCAAAATAACGATGAAAAAACTAATTATGAGTCACAGGATAATAAAAATAATGAAGATACCGAAAAGTCTAATAATTCAAGTGAAATTACAGGCACAATTATTGGTATAGCACTTATAGTTTTTGGTACATTATTTTTAATGCGAAATTTTTCATTTCTTGATAATATATATTATTCAATTATGCCTGTTATTAGAAGATTTTTCTGGCCAGGTATTTTAATAGGACTAGGAGCTCTAATTATATATAAAAACAAAGAATAACACCTATTAGATAATAAAAAAAAACAAATTGTTAAATCAACGTTTTAAGTTTCTAAACTTTCTGATATAATATATACTTATTATGGATATTGGAAAATTTCTTGTAAAAAAAAAAGGTTATGGTGATAGAAATATATCTGGTTCAACAGATGTAGGCAAAATTAGAGACAATAATGAAGATTATTTTTTAGTATTAGAAAATAAAGACCTTTATATTGTTTCTGATGGTATGGGTGGACAAAATGCCGGTGAGGTTGCTAGCTTTAATGCTTCAAAATCAATTGAAAAATATTTCACCGATGATAGATTAAAAAAGATGAAAGGAAAGCCTGATATAATTAAAAAAGCACTATTATATAGTGTTCATTTTGCACATAAAACTGTCTTGGATTTACAGAAAGAAAAACCAGAATTTAAAGGAATGGGATGTACAATAATTGTTGCATATATTGACAATGATATCCTGCATATCTGTCATGTTGGAGATACTAGAGGTTATATCCTTAATAAAAGTGGATTAAAACTTTTAACAACAGACCATAGTCAGGTAATGGAGCTTGTCAAACAAGGTAAGATGACAATCGAAGAAGCAAGAAAAAGTTCAATGAAAAACCAATTAAGACAGGCAATTGGTGCACCAATGAAAATTGTCCCTGAATATGTAATACATAATTTAGAATCAGACACAAAACTCCTTCTATGTTCTGATGGACTTTGGGATACTGTATCTGACAAGGATATAGAAAACATACTTTTTTTTCCAAAGCCGGTTAAAGATATTTGTAATGATTTAATTCACAAGGCTAATATGGAAGGTGGTCACGACAATATAACTGTATTAGTTGTTCATTATAAACCTGCAATAGAAAAAAAGAAAATAAAAGCAGAAAGCAGCTACGGTATAGTTTTTAAATATCCAGATAAATAATTAATGTATCATCTACAAAACAAGTGGATTATAAAATATAATCAAGAAGAGTATTCATATCAGAATATATTAGATAATGTTGCTCAAATTAGTAAAAATATTATCTTTACAAAAAATGAATCAATTATTTATATAGATTTTAATAAAAAACATAAACAAAATATATTTTATATAAAAAAAAACATAAATGATTATATAATAATACTCAACATAAATAATGTTATAGATAAAATATTAAACTCAATTAAAGAAATAAAATTTAATCATAAATTACTTAATTATAAGACAAAAAATGTTAATTTACTTTACCCTGCTTTAAGAAGTGATAAAAGGTGGAATAGTATTGAATTACCTGCTTCATCAATTTATCTTGGTTCAGCCCTTAAAAACAAAAATTTTAATGTTGACATTAAAAAACTAATTTTACCAGCAAAACAAAACAATAATGATTTATTAAAATATGATGTAATAGGTTTTTCAATATTTGAGGATCTTTTCATTGAAATAAAGGATTTTTTAGAAGAGTTTTCTAAATCATTTTCAGGTTTATTAATAGGAGGAGGACCAATGGTTACTCTCCTACCACTTCAAACAGCCTATAATCTTGCAGATATTAATTTATTAATTAGAGGCGAGGCAGAGATGATTTTTCCTGAAATTTTAGAATTATTATCTAAAGGAAATTTAGATTCAATTCTTACGTATAAAGGCTTTTTATTAAATCTTCCGGGAATTTTAGTTATATCTGATATCGATTATATTAATCGACCGGAAAATTTTCATAATTTTGACTTTGATTTAAGTTTTGCAAAAAACATACAACTTGAAAAAGGGCTTGAAATCAATATATCAAGAGGTTGTAAAAGAACTTGTATATTTTGTTCCAAGGTCCAAGGCAGAGAATTTAGAAAAGTCGAACCTGAAAAATTTGAAAAACTATTAATAGAAATGTCAAAAAGAGTTGCAAATATTAATTCAAAATCTTTAGAGTTAAGAACATTGAATATTAATGACGATGATATTCTTCAAGACAAGGTATATGCCGAAAAGATTTTTAATAAAATAATTAAACATAAGTTTAAAATTTGGGGAATACAAACATCTATACAATCTTTTTTTATTAACTCAAATATTGATAACAATCTAATTGCTTTAATTAATATGAAAAATTTATATGTTACTGAAAAACCTTTGATTTGGTTGGGAACTGATGCTTTTCTAAATAGTAGAGGAAAAAAATTAGCAAAATTCATCCCAGATATTAAAAGTTTAAAAAGATTAGTAAAAATATTTGAAGATAAAAAAATTAAAAATATTCACTATTGGATTAGTAGTGACCCAAGTTCAACATGGGAGGAATTTATTAATGAATTTATTCTAATTGATAATCTTTTACAAAACTACAAATATTTTGACATACTTGCTCACGCACCATTTCTTATCCCCTACTCTTCAACGCCTTTAAATAAATTATTAATAAATTCCAAATCCAATCAGATTATATATAAAAACAAACTACAATCAAATAATCCTGAATATGACATTCTTTTTGCTGATAAAGTAATTACAAAATATCCAAATTTAAACAAATTACTTTCAAACGAAAAAATAATTGCTAATAAAGGTTTTTTTGATTATCTAAAATATAAGGACAGATTTAACTCATTTCTCACAATTTATAATTTTCTAAAAAAAGAAAGACTTGAATTAGA
>JAOZTV010000095.1 GCA_029939015.1 Candidatus Aminicenantota bacterium | reverse complement strand
TATTCTGGCAGAGAACCTTATTTTTTGTCAGGTTCTCCGATAGGCATAGGTGGTATTGGAGAAGATTTTGCATAAGACAATCCAGGTATTTTTATATTCATAACTGCCTTTACCTGACCTTTTGAATTTTTAAAAACAAGCTTTGCTCTTAGAGGTTTATATGCACGAAATTTTGCTCTACTCAAAGAATCTTTTGGTGGAGGAGGTGTTTCGCATACATCAGGACCACCACTTCCACTGTCTTTTAAAAAACCTAATCTAAAGCTTTTCACAGAAGGGATATTAAATTTTATACTTTTAGGATTTGGGCCTTTCCCGCCACCAGTGCCAATAGTTGGAGTGAATTTCCCGAAGCTGAATAATTCTTTATTTTTAAAATTTACTGCAATATATACAGGCTCACTTATACCTGCTTTTTCCAGGGTATTTTTAATATCTCTCATATTAATTCTAAAATTATCCCCGCGTAGTTTTTTAATTTGTATAGCCCTTATTGAATTACTGTTTTTAAGGTTATTCCATGCTTTACTCGTGGGAATTACCTCTTCAGGCGTTTCATCAGATTGACAAAAAAGTGTACTGACTGTTAAAGTAAAAACAAAAACCAACATTAATAAAAAAATTCTTCTTTTCATTTGTTCCTCCTAAAATTTTAATTACCATAGACATAATAAGCTCTAATATTAAAATTTAATTAATATTATAATATTATATAAAATATTTTATATAATATCTCAAAAAAAAATAATTTATTTTAAAAATAATAAAATTAAGTGTCCCTTTGAGTTCAGATTCAAAAATTATCAATTTCGTGTCAGATTAGGGAAATGTAAGTTGCACATTTGGGAAATATAAGAGATAATTTAGACTTAATTTTAGATTTTAACAATTTGGAGGTTTTTATGTGTGAATTTATATTTAATCAGTTTTTAAAAAAAGATTTGGACTTTGACAGTGAATTATTTGATTTGCTCAAAGCTAATGATATTATAAAATTTCATCAATCGCTTGACGGATATGCTCCTACAGCATTAGTTTCTTTAAACCAAATGGCCGAAAAATATGGTGTAAATGAAATATTGGTAAAGGACGAGTCAAAGAGATTTAACGTAAATGCTTTTAAACCTCTTGGTGCAAGTTATGCTATTTACAGACTTATTAAAAAAGAATGGGAAGAAAAGTTTGACAGTCAATTTAAGTTTGAATTTTTATTTGATACCGTAAAGATGAGTAAATTAGGAACCTTTGTATTTAGTGCGGCTACTGATGGCAATCATGGTAGAGCAGTTGCATGGATGGCAAATAGAATTGGGCAAGAGGCAAAAATATTTATGCCAAAGGATACAAAACAGGCTAGAATTGATAATATTGAAAAAGAAGGTGCCGAAGTTGTTATAATAAATGGGACTTACGATGATTGTGTCAGGGAAGTATCAATCAGGTCAAAAGAAAATGCCTGGTATGAGGTTGGCGATACAGCCTATAAAGGTTATACAGAAATCCCAACATGGGTTGCTGCTGGATACTCAACTATATTTAATGAAATAAAAGAAATATTGGACAAGGGGAAGTTTAATATTCCTGATATTGTCTTCTTACAAGCTGGTGTAGGTGCTTTTGCAGCAGCAGGTACAGGGTTTTTCAGGATGAATTATAAAGACAAAAATATAAAACTTGTATGTGTAGAACCAATTGAAGCAGGAGGTTTTTTTGATTCAATGAAATTTGGTGATGGCGAGGCAATAGAAGCAAGAGGAAAAATGGAAACAATAATGGCAGGTTTAAATTGTGGAATTCCTTCAACAATTGCCTGGCCTGTTTTAAAAGATAGTGTTAATATGTTTTTAACAATATCAGACAATTATGCAGAAGATGCAATGAGAGAGTATAAAAAAGCTGGAATTATATCAGGAGAATCAGGTGCTTCAGGGCTTGCTGGACTTTTATCAATTATGAATAATAAAAAACTTATTGAAGCAAAAAAGAAACTTGATATTACTAAAAATACAAATATATTGCTAATAAGTACAGAAGGCGATACAGATCCGGAGACTTATAATAAGATAGTCGCTAAATAAATTTAGCTAGCAATTCAAGAGCAAAAGCAAAATATTAACCACAGATTTAACTTCGTAGGTCTCCACTCTGTTCCGGCTCACCGAGTACACAGATTAAAAAACAAAAAAAATCAGTGTAATCTGCGAGCCGTTTTTATAGTTTGTTTTTTAATAAAATATTTAAATTAGATACATTAACCAGCTGAAAATTACTACTCCACCTGTCATCATAAGGAACATTTTTAGACCTGCTTTGATAATCTCTTCTTTTGTCTTAAACCTTACTAGGGCTAAAATTACTGAAACTATAATGGCATATACAAGCATTGTTATAAAGTGACTTTTAAAAATCATTTTTTCACCTTCTTTGCTATATCAAATGCATTCAACGCTACAAGATAGTTGAGTAAGCCTGCAGTTGCAAGATATGTTGTACCGTAATGATAGGTTACTGCAGAAATATTTGCTTCTTCTTTTGCTAATCCGAGAGCATCAATTATAAAATAAAAAATACCACTGCCAAGATCTCCAAAAAAACCAAGTAATAAAAGAGGATGTAATTCTTTTGTGTCATAATACTTGCCCTTCATCAAAATACCCAATAAAAGTAAAAGAATAATTCCTGAAAAAAAGATTGCACTTTTAGCATACTTTTTCTGTATCAGATGTCCTGCCCCTGGAAAAAGCCAGGAAATAAAAAATATAAAATATCGATTTGTCATATAGTATTATACATAAAATTGACTTAAAAATGAACCCCTGATTTGGTAATTATTCAATTCGCCAAAGCAAGATGTCAACCTCCATAAATTTTATCTTCAACCGCCCGATCGCTGTACTAAGCGAAAAATTATTCTCTCAATTTTTGCAACTCACGAAAAAGCATCGTTCAGGCAGTCAAAAATTGTCCTATGGAACGACAATAATTTTTCTTAGCTAGCTTTCTGAGGCAATTTCAGACAAAATTTATTACGGTTTTTTTGCAATCTGGAAAATATATTTTAAAAAAATGAATAGTTGTCTCGTTTGACGAAATCCATGTTTAGTAGTATTATTTGATTACTTTAGGAGGAAATAATGAAGAAAATTATTTTAATAATGTCAGTTTTAATGGCATTTACAGTTACAAGTTTTGCAGGTATTGAATGGACAAGCAAGAGTACAACAACAGCAAAAAAAAAGAGAGACAGAAATGAAATTTTTATGAAGATTGCTGCTCAGGATGGGATAGTAAGACAGAATTTTATTAATGTAAAAAGAAAAAAGGGTATGATGGAAGAAGGGACTTACTGGCTTTTTAATTCAAAGGATAATATGATATATGTAGTAAATCCTGATGATAAAACTGTAACACCAATGTCATTAGACTATATGTTAAATATGACACAGATGGTAAATAAGTTAGTAAAAATTAATATCACAGATTATAAGGCGGAATCAAAATCTTTGGGGACTGAAAAAATTAATGGTTATAATTGTAAGCATATTAAATTGATTACTGATTATACAATGAAAATGAAAATTACATTCATTAAAAAAACTTTCATCATTCATGAAGAAAAAGAAATATGGGGATCAAAATCAGTAAAAGGACTTAATAATTTAAATAAAATGTTCTTAAATAAAGATTTTAAAACAGGATTTAAAGACCTTGATATTATGATTAAAAAACAGATGGCACAAAATAAAGGTATTGGATTTCCTTTAAAAACTATCACAAGAACGATTCATAAAAACAAAAAAGGTAAGGTTAAGAGTGATTCAACAACGACAACAATAATTGAAAGTATAATTTCAAAAAAATTCCCAAAATCATATTTTGAAGTACCAAAAGGATATAGCATATCAAGACCATTAGAAGGACCACAATAAAAGAATAAATAATAAAACTTTAACCACAGATTTATAAATCTGTGGTTAGTCTTTTGAGTCTACAAAGACCAATCCATAATTTTTAACCCTTTTACTCTTGCAAACTCTTTTGTGTTATTTGTAATTAGAATCCCATTATTTGCCTTTACAATAGCTGCAATCATTAAATCATTAGGCCCAATTATTTCTCCTTTTTTTTCTAATTTTGATCTTATTTTTGAGTATTCTATGCATTCTTTATCATTAAAGCCAATAAGCTCTAATGGAAACAAAAACTGATTAACCTTTTCAATGTTATCATTTTTCTGTTGGCTTTTTTCTGCACCATATAACAGTTCAGCCTTTGTAACTGAGGGAATTTTTATATTATTTGGATTTTTTGATAATATATTTTGTTTTAGTTTAATGTTTTGTCCCTTTAAAAAATATATGCAAATATTTGTGTCTAAATAATAATTCACAATTCTTCTCTTTTTGTATCATTTTTAAAACTACTTGTCTGGTTTATTATAAAACTATTGTCTTTTATAGCGCCATATAATTCTCCATAATTATCAGGCCATTCGGCATTCAATGATTCATTCAGCTTCTTTACGGCAAATTTTGAAATAGATAATTGCTCAATTTTTGCTGCAATTTCAAGCTTTTTAAGAGTTAAGCTGTCAATATATAATGACAATTGTGGCATATTCACCTCCTCGCAAACAAGTACACTATATATTATACTTGCTTTGATTGTTTTTTCAACAATAATTACAGTTTTTTAAGAATTTTTAAAATTACTCTTTATAATAAATCCAGATGATTAACCTTTAAAACATTAACCGCTGATTTAGCTAAAGCTAAATCTGTGGTTAGTCTCTTTAATTTATGTTTGTTTCCGCTATTCCTCTTAAAGAATAGGGACCTATTTTTTCTATTTTTACATTTACAAATTGTCCAATGATATCTTTTTTATTGGATGTAAAATTTACTGTTTTATAGCTTTCTGTTCTAGCAACAAATTCTTCTTGGTTTTTTTTGTTTTTTCCTGTTACTAGTACTTCGATTGTTTTTCCTATGAGGGCTTTATTATGTTTTATTTGAATTGTTTTTTGTAAGTTTTGAAGTTTGTATAATCGTTCTTTTTTGGTACTAAGTGTGACATTATCTTTAAGAACTTTTGCCTTAGTATGCTCTCTTTTGGAGTATATAAAGGAGAATAGTGAATCATATTCTATTTTTTCAAGTAATGACAGGGTGAGCTCAAAATCTTTTTTGCTTTCTGAAGGGAAGCCTATAATAAAATCTGAACTGAATGTAATTTCCGGTAGTTTTTTTTTAAATTCATTTATTATTTTAAGATACTGTTGTCTTGTATAAGTTCTGTTCATTTTTTTAAGAATACGTGTTGAACCGGATTGGGCAGGGAAATGTATATGTCTTGCTATATTACGGTGCTTTTGCATAATATCAATTAATTCACTATCGTAATACCCCGGGTATGATGTAATAAATCTTATCCACTTTACTGGTATATTTTTTGCAAGTAATTCCAATAAATCATGAAATTTCATGTTATTTTTGTTGTCTTTCCAACTATTAACATTTTGTCCCAATAGTATTATTTCTTTATAACCCTTTTCATATAGGTATTTGGCTTCTTTTAAGATGTCTTGAAAAGGTCTATGTTTTTCTCTTCCTCTCGTAAAAGGAACAATGCAATAAGAACAAAAATTATTACAGCCTTCCATTATAGAAATAAAACCGGATAAGTCACTGTCTCTCTCACTTCCTTTTGGTACAAGCTCTGTCCATTTATCTGAAAAAGATTTTTTAACTCTCTTTTTTCTATTAGTATCTTTTCTGAAATTTTCATTAGATACTATTTCATCAATAATTGTATCTATTGAAAAGTATTGATGTGTCCCAATTATATAGTCTATCTTAGGACTCCTCTTTATCATTTTTTCGCCTTCAGATTGAGCAACACAGCCTGAAATAATTATTTTCTTTTCCTTTGGTATTCGTCCAACAAATGAAAAGATCTTTTCCTGAGCCTTTTCCCTTACTGCACAGCTATTTAAAATAATAATGTCTGCAGTATCTTCATTATTTGTTCTTTCTAATCCTTTTTTAGTTAATATATGATGCATTTTTTCAGAATCATTTACATTCATCTGGCATCCAAATGTTTTTATATAATATTTCATTTTTTTTAATTATTTCCTTTTGTATTTTCAATTAATGTTTTTGCTGCTTTTAATATTGATTCGTCAAGATTACTTCCAGCCATAAGTCTTCCAATTTCTCTTATTCTTGATTCTTCTGATAATTCCTCTGTATAACTGAATGTATTATTTTCTTTGAATTCTTTTTTTATTAGAAAATGTTTGTCTGCAAAGGCGGCGATCTGAGGAAGATGTGATATACAGATAACCTGATTATTCTTTGATATTGATTTAAGTTTATTACCAACAAACTCAGCAGTCTTACCGCCAATCCCTGTGTCAATTTCATCAAAAATGTAGGTCATGTTTTTTGTGTCGTCAATTATTGATTTTAACACAAGCATAAGCCTTGATAGTTCGCCACCAGATGCAACATTCTTTATTTTTGCAACTTCCTGCCCAAGATTAGAAGTGAAATAAAATTCAATATTATCTGTTCCTTTTTGTGAAATATTTTCCAAATTAGGTTCCTGCTCATCAAATTGCACTTCGAATATTGCATTTTTCATCTCTAATTTTGAAAGTTCTACTTCTATTATCTTAGATAGCTTTTTTGCATTAATTTGTCTCTTTTCTCTTATTTTAAGATTTAATTGTTTGTATTCTAAAAATATATTTTCAATTTCTTTGTCAATATTTTTAATAAAAAAATCTATATCATTGAGATTTGTTAATTCAAGCTTTAATGTATCCTTTTTTTCGATTAAACCATTTAAATCAGTCTTGTATTTGTCCTCAAGTTGTTTTAATTTTAATAATTTTGTTTCAATTATGTTCAATGCCGTTTCATTATACTCAATATTACCTGATAAATTTGTTAAGGTTTCAGATAGTTCAGGTAAAAGGTTATAAAAACGATTAACTTCGTCATTAAAGGGTTTCATTTCTGGATACATAGTCAAATATTTTAGACTATCCAGATTTTGTGCTATTTTTCCGTATATTGAATTTTCACCCTGATAGAATTCTTCAATAATAGTATTGGAATTTGAAATAATTTCTTCTGCTGAAGAAAGAATTTTAGATTCCTGCCTCAAATTATCATCGTCACCCTTTTCCATTTTTAGTTCTTCAAGCTCATTTAGTTGGAATTTTATATAGTCAGTTTTTTCGTTCTGCATATCTTTGCTTTTTTTTAGTTCCTGTGATTTTTTAATTTTTTCTCTTAACCTATCATAGATCTGTTCTATGTCTTTGAGTATTTTGCTATTATTGCAGAATTTATCAAGTAATAAGATATGGTTTTTTGTGTTTAGTAAAAATATATGTTCATTTTGCCCATATATATTTAATAATGTTGTCATTAATTCAGAAACTTTAACAAAGGGTGTCATATTTCCATTTAAAAATGATACAGACTTCGCTTTAGTAGCCTCTCTTCGCAAAATTATTTCTTCATCTTCAATATTAAACATTACCTCAATAATAAGTTTTTTATCTATATCTCTAAATAGATGAGGCTGAATTTTTTTTTTCATAAATAAAGATAGAGCATCAATTATAATTGATTTACCTGCACCTGTCTCTCCCGTTAATACATTAAAACCGGATGATAAGTCAAGACTTGTCTCTTCGACTACTGCGAAGTTTTTTATATTTATAAATGATATCATTCTGTGAGCTCAAATGGAGAGAGTAAGCGGCTTAAATTAAGTCTTCCATAACCCATATACTCATCAATTCCAGGATAAGTATCAATATTTACATCATCTGCTGTTATTTTAATTAGTTTCATTACCATTATTGGGCTTAAAAATGGTTTATAAGAGATCAAAACAGCAGCAGCGCCTGATACAAAAGGTGCTGAAAATGATGTTCCTGAATCCCAGCCATAAGCACTTAATTTTTCAGGTTCAGTAGGCAAATAAACTGCACCATAGACTTTTACTCCTGGTGCAACTACATCTATTGATTGTCCAAAATTTGAAAAGCCTGCAATTTCATCATTATAGTCTGACGCACCAACTGCAATACAATAATCGTCATAGGCAGCAGGGTAATAAACAGCTGAGCTAATATTACCTGAAGCAACAACGATAACAGCTCCCTTATCATAGGCATATTTGCAGGCATCTTCTAATATAAAACTTGGATTGATTCCTCCAAGGCTTAAATTAATTATCTTTGCTCCATTATCAGCTGCATATCTGATACCAGCAGCAATTTGAAGATAAGAGCCATTCCCATCACTATCCATTACTTTTACAGGCATAATAAGTGAATTCCAGGCAACACCTGTCATCCCTATTCCATTATTCGATTGTGCGGCTGCAATTGATGCAACCATTGTACCGTGTCCATGGTCGTCATAAGTATTATTAGTGTCTGAAACAAAATTATATCCTGCAATAATTTTTTCTTTCAAGTCTTCATGGTCAAGTGCAACACCTGTATCAACTATAGCAATAATTACTTCAGGGTCACCTATAGCCCAGAACCACCCTGAGAGGGCTTTAATATCACTGCCTGATTTAGCTGTATCTGTATTATCAGGGTCAAATAATGTGCCTGTATTATTTAATCCATATTGAAATTGAAAACCCGGGTCATCAGGTTTTTTTTGAATTACGTCTTCTCCTATAGAGGCAATATAATTTAATGATGCATTTTTTATATTTATATCATTTTTCAAATTTGCAACCATTTCTTCATTATTACAGTTATTCCTTGTTTTAATAATGAAAGTATCAGTTTCCATATATGGTGAAATGGATTCGATAAATAAGGAATACTTTTTAATAAAAGCTCTTGTAATAATTGCCGATTTTTTTTTGTTCACAAGTTTAATATTCACAGGTTTTATTAATATTTCATTTTTAACAAAATCCTGAGATGTTTGTTTTGGCTCTATTGTTTCAGAAAAGAAAATAAAACAAATACTTATTAATATTATTAATTTTTTCATTTTTTACCTCAAAAAATATAAAACGCAGATAGACAGATAGATTTTTCTGAAAAAAGATTGAGTTTTAGTCCGATATCCCAATTATCTCCAACCTCAAATTTAACGCCTGCACTTAAACCTATTAAATTATTCTGATTGTATTTCATTATTTCTTCTGCCTCTATTTCCATGATATTTTCAGACAAACTGAGTTTTCCTGATATTAAACTCAAATTAGGTCCGATATAGGGTGTAAAGTTTGCAAAACCCTCATATTTAAAAAGAAAACTAAGAGAAGCCTTATAAAATGAATTATTAGATTCGGCAGTTCCTGCTGCAATTGGGAGCTCAATTTTCCATGATTTTAAGAATGATTTATAATAGTCAAACTCAAAATTGATATCCAAAACAAAATCATCAATTGAAAAAGGTTCTGATTCTATAATAAAACCAAATAACATCGAATTTGAGTTGTCTTCAGGAAAACCTAATGATAGTGGCAGGTTTACAGCATTAATTGGATCATTAAAATGGTTTTGCTGATAACCGGCAATGATACCAAGTTTTATGTAATTAGATATGTCAAAATCAACCCTTAATGCTGTTATAATAAAAGCAAGGTCGTTTGTAAGCTCAGAGTCGTTAAATACGATTTCTGCACTACCTGCCTTAAATACCAACCCAATATCAAAATCCAATGAATTGTCTTTCGCTATATTTTTACTAACCAATGTGTTTGTCAACACAAAGAAAATAATAATCATAATTAAATAGGTTTTTCTCATTATTTACCTCATAATAATTATACTATAAAAATCAATTTCTGCCAAAATATGGTAATATTCTATTGTTTTTTATTTTTAAATCTGAGATATTCTACTAAGATTAATGCTAAGAAGATGAACACCATTT
>JAOZTV010000094.1 GCA_029939015.1 Candidatus Aminicenantota bacterium | reverse complement strand
ACCTTTCTGTATAGATTGAATCATAGAGTTTCCAGTCAGTAACAGAAAATAAAGCAATTCCATGAGTAAAATAATCTGCACCCTTAGTTAATGCCATGCAAGTAATATAACCGCCATAACTACCACCCGTAATTGCTATTTTTTCTGCATCAACAAAAGATTTAGTTCGCAACCATTTTACAGTGGATATATAATCTTTCATCTCCCAGGTTCCAAGTTTTCTATGCATTTTTGCGACCATTTTTTTTCCTAAATGCCCTGAACCTCTATGATCAACTGAAAGAGTAATAATCCCCTGCCCGGCAAGATAATAATTCCCCAATCTATTATATGTGTTATAAACTGATGCACTATTTGGACCTCCGTACACTGATATTAGTACTGGATATTTTTTATTTTTATCAAAATTTGGAGGTAATATCCATTTAGCTGGAAGCATTACACCATCCTCTGCTGGAATTCTCAACATTTCAGCCTTACCAAGATTTAAGTCTTTTATAATTGGTCTGCTATCAGCAATCATTCTTTTAAACTTCCCATTCATTTTATACAATTCAATTTTTGATGGATTTGATATATTACTATAAGAATCAATATAATATTTATATTTAGGAGATATTTTAAATCTATGATAACCTGCATTTTTTGATAGTTGTTTCATATCCTTTCCATCAAGCTTTACTTTAAAAAGATGATTATTTGTTGAATCTTTTGTAAACCCTGTAAAATAAACAATATTATTTTTTTCATCAACATCTTTAATTATTCTAACTCTCCAGTTTCCCTTTGTAATTCTATTAATAAGTTTCCCCTTCATTGAATAATGATATAAATGTCTCCAACCATCTTTATCCGACCTAAGAATAAAGCCTTTATTCTTTTTTAATATATAAATATCATCAAAAAATTCAACCCAGGCTTCTTGTTTTTCCTGATAAATTAAGTTAGTCTTACCAGTGTTTAAATCAACATTATGTATTTTGAGATCATCCTGCCCTCTATTTAATTCCTGATAAAAGAGTTTTGTGCTCTCCGGGTTCCATCTAGGAAACGCAATATACTTATCTTCTTCTTTGCCTGTATCCAGCCAAAGCAGTTTATAATCTTTCAAATCATATACACCCATTTTTACTGTTGGATTTGGATCACCCGGTTTTGGATATGCAGTAACCTCTACTTCTCCATGAACGCCACGGCTTCTTACAAGTGTAAAATTTGGAACTTTATTATTATCAAATCTCATAAACACAATTTTTTTGCTATCAGGTGACCACCAGAAAGCCCTATACCTTGAACGTCTGCCAAGGACTTCTTCATAATAAATCCATGATGCATAACCGTTAAAAATTTTATCAGAGCCATCTTTTGTTATTTTTTGTTCAACTCCAGATTTAATATTTTTGACAAATAAATTCCTATCTCTTGTAAATGCAATAAATTTATTATCAGGAGATAGAGTTGCATTAGTCATTTTATTTTTTTTATAATCTAATTTAGAAGTTTTATTCTTAGAATAAACTTTCTTTTTTCCATTCGCAGCATTTACAATATATGTTACTCTTTTTCCATCTTTATTCTTTTCACTTTGAAGATAATGTTTTGAATCAACCCATTTACTAATAAACGGTAATGCCGTAAAACCTGTACTACCTTTTTTTAAATATACCTGTTTATAGGTAAGTTTTTTACTAAATAAACTACCTGCACTCAAAAAGAGTATAATAAACATCAGACCATAAATTAAAATATTTTTCATTTTCATTCAAAACCTCCAATAATTTAAATTATACATCATAAAAACCATACTGTGAAGTCTAATTTACCAATATAGTATTTAATTCTAGAACATCTTGTAGTACCTTGACTAAAACTGATAAATGAGCGAAAATCATTGCTTAAAATAACTATGGAGTAGTCAAAATGAGTGAAGAAAAAAAATTACAATGGAAGGATACTTTAGATCTTCCTAAAACAGGTTTTCCTATGAAAGCCCAATTGAATAAAAGAGAGCCGGAAATATTGGCTGAATGGGACAAAAAAAACCTCTATGAGGCAATTTTAAATAAGAGAAAAGATGAAAAAAAATATATATTGCATGATGGTCCTCCCTATGCAAATGGTAATATCCATCTTGGACACGCTTTAAATAAGATATTAAAGGATTTTATTGTAAAGTCTAAGTCAATGGAAGGTTATCTTGCACCCTATGTTCCGGGTTGGGATTGTCATGGTCTTCCAATTGAACACAGGGTTGACAAAAAACTTGGTAAAAAAAAGCGAGAAATGGATATCATTGAAGTTAGAGAACAATGTCGTACATACGCTGAAAGCTTTCTTCAAATTCAGAAAGATGAATTTAAGAGACTTGGAATTCTTGGCGATTGGAAAAACCCATATACAACTATTGACCCGGTTTATGAAGCAGGCATTATAAAAGCATTTAACTCATTTGTAAAAAAAGGAAATGTAATTAGAAAAAAAAGACCTGTTTATTGGTGTAATTCATGTAGAACTGCTCTTGCTGAGGCAGAAGTTGAATATGCAATGCATAAATCTCCTTCAATTTATGTAAAGTTTCTACTAAAAGACAAACCTGAATTATTAAAGGAATATAAGGATAAGGATATCTTTGTGTTAATATGGACTACTACTCCATGGACTATTCCTGCTAACCTTGCTATTGCCGTTCACCAGGACTTTGACTATTCATTATTTGAAGTAAAAGGCGAATTATTCATTGCTGCAAATAAATTAATTCCCGTACTTGCAGAAATAATGAAAGGTGAATATAAAATTATCAAAGAATTTAAAGGTGTTGAACTCAAAGGTTTAAATACAGAGCATCCACTTTATGAGAGGAATTCAGTAATTATCAATACTGACTATGTTACACTTGATGCAGGAACAGGTTGTGTACATACAGCTCCTGGACATGGTGAAGATGATTACCGTGCAGGTCTTGAATATGGACTTGAGATTTATTCTCCTGTTGGTCCCGGCGGTAAATTTGATGAAACAACCGGTAAATATGAAGGCAAAAAAATATTTGCTGCAAATCAGGAAATAATTGAAGATTTAAAGACAAATGAAAGATTAATATTTACAGAGGAAATTGAGCACTCCTATCCTCATTGTTGGAGATGTAAAAAGCCTGTAATTTATAGAGCAACCGAACAATGGTTTATTGCAATTGACACTGCAAATCTCAGAATAAAAGCTCTTGAAGAAATAAAAAAGACAAACTGGTTGCCAACATGGGGTGAAGAAAGAATATCAAATATGGTTGCAAACAGACCTGACTGGTGTATTTCAAGACAGAGAGACTGGGGCGTTCCAATTCCTGTTTTCTTCTGTAAAGACTGTGGCGAATATAGACTGGACGAAAAGGCAATAGAAAAGGTAGAAAAAATGTTTCTTGCTTATGGTTCAAATTCTTGGTATGAAAAAGATATTTCAGAGTTTTTGGAAAAAGGCACTAAATGTTCAAAATGTGGAAGTGAAAATTTTGATAAGGGCAAGGACATTCTTGATGTCTGGTTTGAATCCGGTGCATCTCATAATATTCTTGAAAATTACCCAAGACATCAATTCCCGGCTGACCTTTACCTTGAAGGTGGAGATCAATACAGAGGATGGTTTCATTCTTCATTACTGGTAAGTGTAAGTGATAGAGAAACAGCGCCATATAAGACAGTTATTACCCATGGTTGGGCATTGGATTCAAAGGGAAAGGCAATGTCAAAATCAATGGGCAATGTTATCAGTCCACAGTCTATCATTGAGAAGAAAGGTGCTGAAATCCTAAGACTATGGGTTGCAATGGTTAATTATAGAGAAGATGTAAAACTTGGCAATGAGGTTATTTCAAGGGTAACTGAGAGTTATAGAAAAATCAGGAATACATGGAGATTTATGCTCGGTGTTATAGCAAATTTTAACCCTGATAGGGATATCGTTTCAAATAATGATATGAGAGAAGTTGACCTATATACTCTTGGACGTCTTCAAGATATTAAAGAAAAAATATTAACATCATATAATAACTACGAATACCATACAATATATCATACAGTTTCTAATTTTATGACTAAAGATTTGAGTGCTTTTTATTTAAACTTTATTAAGGATATTCTTTATTGTAGTCCAGCAGAAAGTATGGAAAAAAAGTCAGCTTTGACTGTAATTTATAAGATACTGAAAGAATCAATCTTATTATTAGCCCCTATTCTATCTTTTACAAGTGAAGAAGCCTGGGGACATTTACCTGACTTTTCAGGAAAAGAAGAATCTGTTCATCTTGAAATATTCCCTAAAGTTGAAAATGAATTTTTGAATAAGGTGGATGCTGGAAAATGGGAAAATATCCTACAAATTAAAGATAGAATACTAAAAGAAATTGAAGAAACTAGAAATGAAAAGATAATTGGAGATTCTCTTGAAGCTATTATTGATATTACTGCTGTAGAAGATGATTATAAATTATTATCAGAAAACACATCACTTTTCAAGGAAATCCTTGTAATAGCAAAATTGAACATAAAACAAGGTGATGCAGAATCAATTAAAGTCACAAAATCATCAGGAAATAAATGTCCAAGATGCTGGAATTATTTTGAAGATGATACTTCATCAAATAAACACCCAGAATTATGTACAAGGTGTAATCATACAGTTAAAGAGGTTGACATTGAAACTTTATCTGAATAAAAATAAGTATTTTCTAATCATAAGTATCATTTTACTTAGCGATCAGATAACAAAATATATTATTAAGTCTAAATTCACAGAGGGAAATGGAATATCTGTTATAAAGGATTTTTTTAATCTGACTTATGTGAAAAATGACGGAGCTGTCTGGGGTTTTTTTTCAAAGCAGTCAAATACCATAGTTCCTTTAATAATTACCATTCTTTCTTTAATAACTTTAGCCATAATATCATATTTTTTTCTTAAACTTAAAACGGATTGTAAATATGAATTATACGGATTAGCCTTTGTACTCGGTGGTGCTATTGGTAATATTATTGACAGGGTATTACAGGGGTTTGTTGTTGATTTCTTAGATGTAATCATCTTCAAATACCATTGGCCGGTTTTTAATATTGCAGATAGTTTTATATCAATTGGAGTTTTTGTCCTTATCATTTCGATTTGGAGAGGAAAATGTCCACAGTTTTAAATAGGAGTTATAAATGTTTCCAGTTTTAATAAAATTAGGCCCGATAACAATCCCAACTTATGGATTTTTATTGGCAATAGGAGTTTTACTTGCTATCATTTTAAGTATTAATCTCGCAAAGAAAAAAGGTCTTGACTTGAAAGTTTTTTCTGATTTTATGTTTTATTCATTAATATCAGGATTACTTGGTGCAAAATTATTTCTGTTTTTTCAAAATATAAATTACTATACAAGTGATTTTTCACATTTAAAAAACCTTCTCTTTGAGGGAGGAGTTTTCTATGGTGGTTTGATATTCGGTGGAATTTTTGCAATCTGGTTTATACGAAAACATAAGTTAAATTTCAGAATAACTGGAGACCTTGTTGCTCCATCTCTTGCACTTGGACATTTTTTTGGTCGTTTAGGATGCTTTTCTGCTGGTTGCTGTTATGGTTCAGTTGCAGAGGGATGTTCAATTGCAGTTACATTTCCAAAGGATAATCACCTATTACCAAATGCAGGACAATTATTACCAAGATATCCTGTACAATTATTTGAAGCATTTTTAAATTTAACAAATTTTATTGTACTCATACTTGTTTATAAATTTAAGAAAAAAAGATTTGAAGGTGAGATTTTCACATTATATATATTCAACTATTCAATAATTAGATTTTTTGTTGAATATTTCAGAGGAGATATTGATAGAGGTTATATAATTGGTGGTTTAAGTCACCCATTGACGAGCCTTTCTACCTCACAATTTATAAGTATAATAGGTATGATAATTGCAATAAGTTTATATTTTCTTTTAAAACCTAAGAAGGAAAAAAATGGAAAAAACAGTAAAGCTTAAAGCAAAATTATCTTATAAAAGGCTTGATGTATTCTTAAATGATATTATTATAGAACTCTCAAGGTCTGAGATTTCAAAGATAATATTAAATAATAAAGTTACTCTAAACAATAAGATCGTTAAAAAAAAGAATATCCCGGTTGAAATAGATGATATTATAGAGATTATTATTGCAGAAAAACAAAACTTTAGCGATAATTACATACCTAAAATTGAACTTGAAAAATTATATGAGGATGATTATTTTATAATTATTAATAAACCATCTGGTATCTTAGTTCATCCCGGAAGCGGTAGAAGAAATGAAACAATAATGGATATATTCCATTATTATTATCCCAAGACAATAAATATTCCTGATTCAGACAGGCAGGGAATAGTTCATAGATTAGACAAGGATACAACTGGCATTCTAATACTTGCAAAAGACCAAAATACCATGCAGCTATTTCAGGAAAAGTTTAAAAACAGAGAAATTCAAAAAACATATACTGCAATAGTCCACGGTAAACCAAGATTTTTAAATGGTACACTTGATTTTTCAATAGGCAGGAGTAAAAAAAGCAAGACAAAATTTGTAGTATCAGACGATGAAGAGGCAAGAGATGCTATTACTGATTATTCATTAATTAAACCTTTTGAAAAGTCAGCTCTTTTAGAATTATATCCTAAAACAGGAAGAACACACCAATTAAGAGTTCACATGGCACATCAAAAAACTCCAATTATTGGAGATATAACCTATGGGAAAAGAGATAATGAAAAAAATATGTTTCTACACGCTTCCAAAATTGAGTTTATACATCCAATAACAAATGAAAAAATATCCGTACAATGTCCTTTACCTATACATTTCAAAGATAAAATTAATTCTTTTACCTAAATGAACGATTTTTTTGCTGAAGAACAAAAAGTCTGTTGCACCATAAGGCTTTCCAAAAATCTTCGAAGTACTCATTAATACTCTGCTAACAACACTCTTAAATTCTTCATCCAAAACAATCGCTCGGTTTAGGTAATAGTTTTTTATCTATTTTCTAACTCTACTATTGTTTCTATTGTTTCTTTTTGAATAAGATTTTTTTGTTCTTATTCTTTGTTTTATACTTCTACTACTGCTCCCGCTCCTATTCTTCTGTACATATCTCTTAGAAGGACTTTTTACTTTTCTTGAACTTCGATAAGTTTTGTTACGATAGGTTTTGTTTCTAATCTTATTTCTATAATTAGACGTTCGCCTTTTTACTGTATTTCTTTTTTTTGAATATTTTTTTCTCGAAGAATATCTATCATTTTTTCTCCGGTTTTCATTATTTTTCCTATAATTTCTATAGTTCTTTGTTCCCCTATAAGACTTTTTTGAACTTCTATAGCTTTTCCTATACCCTCTATTCCTGCTATATCTTTGTTTCATTTTTCTGTACTTTTTATGACTTCTTCTTTTACTGTAGTATCTCCTATAATGCTTTCTTGCACCACGATACCAGTTTCTTCCATAATAATTAGAACTATAGTAATTATACCTATAATAATCATTATATAGAGAGAATCTATAATAATTGTCATAATAAGACATACCAAAGCTTGAAAGCGATATAAATCTATCCATAGATACTAAATGAAACCTATATCTATCATAAATATTACGAAATCTACTTCTTGGAAAAACATATACCCTATTTCCGATTATTACAAAATTAATCCGCTTATATGGATGTTCCCAATAATAAACAGAATCATATTGCCCGATGTATGGGATTACACTCTCATAATCATAATTATACTCTCGGTCGTTTTCAAAATCAGAATTATCATAACCATAATTATACTCATTATTTTCATATTCATTATAATCATAATTATAATCCTGCCCACTAGCATTAAATACAACCAACATAACAAATAAAATCATCAAAATAGTTTTTTTCATTTTAACCTCCTACTCATATGATGCAATTATCATGCCAACAATAAAACAAGCTAAACGTCACTTATTTAGGACAATATTTTCCTACAACTTAATTTATCCTTCTTTTTTCGTGCCTTTCGTGTTTTTCGTAGTTAAATTTTCTCTTTTCTTCCAGTGATACCTTTCCATAATGCTTTAGTAATCCCCATGCCTTTTATATACTCTTTTCCACTTAAAAATAATTTTTCTACTTTTAAGGATCTTAAATTTTGGGGCTTTAATGATAAGGGGTCTTTGTTTAAAATTACCATATCTGCAATTTTGTCTTTTTCAAGACTCCCACGTTCTTTTTCGTCAAAACTTGTCCAGGCCACTTCATATGTGTACATTTTAAGAGCTTCAATAATTGAGACAGATTGGTTTGAATCGAATGGATGATTACAGGCACCATATATACCCTCAATTGGATCAGGATAGGTTACAGGTGCATCTGAACCTCCACTCAAATGTATTCCAGCCTCTAATATTGATTTCAATGGCGAACTGTCCTTTACCCTGTCACCAAGTATTTCATTCAAATATTCAACAGGTTCTAAAGGACTTATTAAGAAACCAGGTTGTAGAGTTATCCCAATCTCAAGTTTGGCAATTTTTTTCAAATCATCCGGCTTTATTAAACAGGCATGAATTATTGTATGTCTATGCTCTTTTCTTGGAAAATCTATAAGTGACTCCTCTATGGCCTTTACTGCTCTTGAAACAGCCGCATCCCCTATTGCATGCATTTCAATTTGCAAACCTTCACGATTGGCTTTTTTTGCAAATTCAATTACCTCTTCTTCTTTCTGAAATAATATTCCATTATTATTTTTATCATTTGCATAAGGTTCATGCAGGGCAGCATCACAGACACCAAAACATCCATCAAGTGCCGTTGCAAAACATCCTCCGATTCTTGGAAGTTTTCTTTTTAATACCTTATCTATATCAGTTGTTTGAAAAAACAAACGAGTCTGAAATTGATTGTTTTTTGTCCTTGCTTTTGCAATTAGACTCATTAAAGTAATATCCAAATCTTTTGGAAAACCTATTCCCTCTGTCACATGTATCATACTAATTCCCTTTTCGGCTAATAGGTCATAACCTTTAATTATGCTTTTTATAAGGTCTAATGGTGGAACTAATGAGGAGGCATAGTCTGTACCTGCAAAATATGCTTCATTATATATATGACCTTTTCCTTCTTCATAACCACGCAATTTTTTAACCTTATCAGGAAATTTGTTTATCATTTTTGAATTACAAACGGCTGAATGTCCATCATAACAGATAATTATTAAGGGTATGTCTGGACAAGCTATGTCCAATTCCTCTCTGTTCAATAATCTTTTTTCTTTAAGACTATGTTTAGACATTCCAAAGGCAATGACAGCCTTCGTTTTTTTATTCTCGTTTATATATCCTTTAATAATTTCCTGTGTTTCTGAAATGTTTTTTGCTTCTCTGACATCAAAATAAGAAGCAGCAATCAATGCCCAACTTGAAAAATGGATATGTCCATCACCAAAAGATGGTAATAAAACTTTATCACCAAGATCAATTATTCTTTCTTTTTTGT
This sequence comes from Candidatus Aminicenantota bacterium, assembly GCA_029939015.1. GTDB lineage: Bacteria > Acidobacteriota > Aminicenantia > UBA2199 > UBA2199 > JAOZTV01. The sequence goes on along the minus strand of JAOZTV010000094.1, from coordinate 425 downwards.
ATTTATCCGGCAAAGAATTACCAAGATAAACAATATGCCCACGATCTTCAATAAGATAATTGTATATATTATTATCCTTATCTAAAGATATTATTTTTCCTTTATAAATTTTCATAATACTAATCTCCTTGTTTTAATTATACAATTATTAAAAAAATATTTCAATTTTAAATATTGCTATTTCTACTTAACAGATATATAATAATTAATGCTTACAGATGATAATGTAAAAAACAATATTAAAGATATACTTGAAACATTCAGGGAAGAAATATTAATTGAGAAAAACAATATTAATAGTATGAACGAATTAGTTATTTCTGATATAGATCGAGATTTTGATATGGATTTATGGGATTTATCTCCTAAAGAATTAGACAATTGGATGGGTAAGAACCTATCTCTATTAAATGATAATATTAACC
>JAOZTV010000093.1 GCA_029939015.1 Candidatus Aminicenantota bacterium | reverse complement strand
TTATTACTCCATCCCATTTTTCTGGCGGGTTTTTTATTAAGTCCGTACACCTTTTGGTAAAGATTTTTGATGGTGGGTCATCTTTAATACTTTTAAAAACTTGAAGAGCCTCAACAAAATTTCCTTTCATATAATACTTAAATCCCCTATCATACATTTGAATTTTTTTTAATATTGATTCTTTTACTTCTCCACACTCTCCAATTACTTCAAAAATCTCTGTAGGTTCTTCTTTGCCCTTTACCCTTACTATATCAAGTTTTCTGAAAATAAAAGCATTTTCAGCAAGTTTTTTTGTTATATTACCACAAATTATCTCTGTCTGATATTGTTTATTGATTCCTTCAAGACGGGCTGCAAGGTTTACTGAATCACCTATAACTGTATATTCAAATCTATTTGCAGAACCTATATTTCCAACAATCATATCTCCGGTATTAATACCAATTCTCATTCCCAGTTCCGGCAGACCCTGTTTTGAAAAGACTTTATTTAATTCTTTTAACTCTTTTATAGATTCAAGCCCGGTTCTTAGAGCATCTTTAGCATCTGTTTCTGATTGAACAGGAGCTCCCCAGAAAGCCATAACTGCATCCCCTTCAAATTTATCAAGATAACCTTTGTTTTTTAAAACAACGTATGTCATTCTTTCAAGGTATGTGTTTAATAGATTTATTACTTCTTCTGGAGGCAATTTTTCAGAAATTGTAGTAAACCCGGCAAGATCAGAAAAAAAAACGGTCAACTGCTTTTTCTCACCCCCAATTGACAGTTTATGAGGATTATTTATTAATTCCGTTAGCAGTACAGGTGACAGATAATTCTGGAATGCTTTTTTTAAAAACCTCTTTTCTTTACCTTCAATCTGATATTTATAATATACAACAAATATTGATGTAAAAAAAACCCCATATATGAAAGGTAATAAATTAAAATTGTAATTATGTTTAAAAAGGAAAAAATTTAATAGGATAAAGAATAATAATGTTAAAATTGATATAAATATTTGATTAATATAATTCTTTGAAGCCATAAGAAAATAATTTAAAAGCAGTATAAGAATAAATATAATTATCCATTGAATCAAAATGTGTACTGAATATATATAATCATTATTCAAAAAATTGATAAGAGAAAAGGCGTTAAGGAGATATCCTGGAGATTTTGGATCTAATGGAGTTGGCCTAAGGTCTAATAACCCAGGAGCTGATGACCCTATAAAAATTATTTTATCCCTGAAAAGTTCAGTTTTTAGCTGAGGAATTTTACCCTCTGTTAAACTTACCTGTGACTGAATTATTTCATCAATTGAGTATTTAGAAAAACTATCTTCTTTGTAAAATTTTATTTTCAGACTTCCTTTTTTTGAAAAGGGAATTTTATTTAGATCTAATTCAGGCTTTAAATTTAATGCCATTGAGAGAGGGAGAGAAACAGCTATTTTTCCTTTAAAGCTAATAAAATGGTTTAAATTTCTGATGATACCGTCATTCTCCTGAGTTTGTGAAACAAATCCACTTCCTTTGCAGAATAAGTGAAGAGTTTTTATAGGAGGAAGAATACCTGTTCTAATTGGAGGCGAGACAAAATCTGGAATCTTAGTTTTAATAAATATATTTTTATTTTTATTCTTATTCCCATTGAAATAAAATGGTAAAAAAACATTTCTGAAGTTTTTCATAGATATTGCAAGTTTATTATCCTCTTCTTCCCCATAAATTGACTCTTCGCTAAAAATAAGATCAATAAAAACTGCTTTTGCTCCACTTTTATTAAAAAAATCTATAGCTTTTGCATAAAAACTTCTCGGCCAGGGCCAGGGAATCTGAAATTCATCATTATAGAAGTCTATACTTTTTTGATCTATATCAATAAAAACTATTTGAGATTCAGTTTTTTCCAAGAATAACCGGACTTTAAAATCATATATTTTATTTTCATATTCTTTGAGAATTATTGAGAAAAAAAAAACTATTAAAAAAATAATTAGAACAGGAATTAAGGTTTTTTTTATCAGCTTTATTATCCTTTGCAAAATTTTCTAAATCTGATTGACCTTTTTTTGATGTTTCCTCTATAATTAATTTTTCTCAAATTCGATTTTAAATATTTTATCCTTTTTGAAGCAGAGGGATGAGCTGAAAAAACTTTTGCTTTTTTCTTTTCAACCACTTTTAGTTTTTTCATAATATTCAAAATTGCCTTTGGATTATACCCTGACCTCTTAAGGATAGAAATAGCCATTATATCAGCCTGCTTTTCTTGTTTTCTTGAGTATCCTTTTTGAAGTAGAGTACCTGAAATGTCAAGAACACTATTCTGGAAAACCTTTAATACTTTCGAGGAACCATTTCCTCTTAAAGTCTCATTTGCGGCAAACATTCCAAGACTTTTTATTCTTTCAGATTTAATAGCTTTTAAAGGATGTTTTTTTACTATATGTGATATCTCATGGGCAATTATTGCTGCTAATTGATCTTCATTTGCTGAAATCTCAATTATACCCCTTGTTAATAGAATAAAACCACCGGGAGCTGCAAATGCATTTATTTCATCTGTATCCAATATGGCAAAACGATATCCATTATATAGTTCAGGTCTGTCTGATCTTAATGTAAGAAAATTTCCTAATAAATTGATGTACCGGGTCATTGGAGCATTTTTTAGAAGGTTATACTTACTTAAAATATTTGCTGTAACTGCTCTTCCTATATAATATTCCTCTGTTTCTGTAATTGGTGTTGCAGCTTTTTTTGCTAAATTAATACCTTTGCCTATCTTAAGGAATTTTTTTAATTTTATTCCATAATTATTAGCAGAAAAGATCAAAATGAATAAGAGAGAGAGTGAAATGATTTTATACATGCTTCTCATTTTAAGCCACCCTTATTTTTAAAATCCTTTATCATTTTTATTGAAACTCTTGTCTTCATTATCCATTCAAGGGCTTTAAAATTGTATAGATTTTTTCTATTTCTTATTTTTCTTTCATTTGTTTCTGAAAACCCTTTCGCCGCAAGAGCAATTTCTTTATCACTTGTACTATTTGTTCCAGTTCTTTTTGCAATAAGTTTATTATTAACTTTTCCAATTGTTGTTTTATGTATATATCCTTTTTTATTATTAAATTTAACAAAGAGCCAGCTTCCCTTACTTTTTATAATTTTGACTTTGTTTCCTCTTTTTAAAGTTGTAATAGTTTGTGAAAGGAAATCGGTTTCAGTCAATAACCTGGTTTTTAAAACTTTAATTATTGCACTATAAATTGAAATATTAAAAAAAACAATAAAAATTGAAAGTATAATCTTTTTTCTCATCACATCCCCCCACTTTTATTTACTAAATTCTTTAATTAATTCCGTTGCAAGAAACCATTTTTTATATTCTAAATTGTGGATAAAATTCGATATTATTTTTTTTGCAATAAGTTTATTCTGTTTTAAAATATAGGTAAATTCTTTTCTTTTTTTCTTTATCTGTTTAATTGCAAATTTTTCAAAGCTTCGCCATTGTTTTCTGGTTTTTTTTATACGGTTTTTATAGTCTGTATCAACCAGATCGCTCAGTTTTGAAAAAGTATAATATGCTTTTTCTGTTTTTTTATCTGCCATATTTGAATAACCCGATGGTATTATACCTGAAGTAAAATAAAAGGGAGAGTATGCATTGGTATCAGGTCTTCTCAATGCCAGCCAAACAAGATTATTAAGTTCTTCAATTAAATCATTTCTCAAAACAGCTACAAATGAGTATCGTGTAGTTTCAGTACAGATAGTTCTGTTTTTTGTGGTATTTGGAGAGCCCTTCTTATAATCATCAGTCAGATCATAGTCGGTATCTTCATAATGGTCTCTTAATACATTAAATAAATCTGTAATTTTTATGTTTTTTCTGGGAATAAATGAGAATGGGAATCTATCATCAAGCTTGTATTTTTTTTTAGAAAGAAGGTTTGTTGCTCGCCACTGTCTTAAAATATTAACCATATTTTTAAGGTTTTTTTGATTAGAATAAACTTTTGCAAAATCAAAATCTTTTATATCTTTATCCTTAGAAAACCAGCCTCTTTTTATTGCATAGGGTATAATATCAGGAGAGCCCATATAGTTTTTTTTATCGTTCAGGTCTATATCCTTTATCGTATAATAATTTGATATTACAGCAACTTGATCATCTGGTATTCTTTTTGCTACCCAGTGTTTCCCATTTACAATATGTAAAAACCAGCCCTCGTTTGAATCGGCAATTGCATAATTTCTACCTGAAGCATAATATCCATATTTTAGAATTAGCTTACCTGCAATTTTTACCCCTTCTCTGGCTGTTTTTGCTCTTCTTGCTATAATTTTCCTCAGAAGTTTACCTATGCCACCATTAGTCAAAAGAGGTTTATCTTCTCTTGAAGTACAGGCATTTGAAGTTATCACAACTCCGTATTCATTAAAATAAGAATTGCCAAAAGATGATTTTGTGACTTCAATCTCAAAAAGGTTATTTGGTTTTTCAATCGTATTCATAATAGCATTATTTTTTAATCTTATATATTTGTTCTTGTCATTGGATATATTATTCAAATAGACAAAGATATTATCACCACCATCGTCTTCATTATGTGCTATAAAGACTGTATTATCTGATGTAGCATTCTTTCCTGCAATTATTGTAAAACAATTAAAATCGTTATTTGCAGTTAACGGGACAAAAAACATTAACACAAAAAGCATCGTAAATAATATTTTTAAGTATTTAGACATATCTATATTTTTACATATTAATAAAATAAAATAAAGTTTTTTTATAAAAAAAAAGAAAAAATCAATAAATCATTAAATAATCTTGACAAAACCTGGAAAATATTATAAATTACTTCTTTAATAAAGAGGTAAAATATGAATTTAAACAAAGCTAATAAGACATTTATACCACAAGTAAATTTAGAAGATAGAAAGTGGTGGGTAGTTGACGCAAGTGATTTGATACTTGGAAGAATGGCAACAAGGGTTGCTGATGTATTAAGAGGAAAGGATAAACCAACTTATACTCCGTTTATGGACATGGGTGATTTTATCGTTATAATTAATGCAGAAAAGATTAAATTAACTGGACTAAAAGAAGAACAGAAAATTTATTACAGGCATTCAGGCTGGATGGGTGGCATTAAAGAAACTTCTTATGCAAAGATGAAAGAAACATATCCTGAAAGAATTATAATGAAAGCTGTGAAAGGTATGCTACCAAAAAACAAGTTAAATGATAAGATTTTAAAAAAATTGAAAGTATATAAGGGCAATGAGCATAACCATGAAGCTCAGAAACCCGAAAAACTTGAAATCTAATAGGAGGATATTTTGAGTATTGTTCAGTATTATGGTACAGGAAGAAGGAAGTCCAGTGTCGCAAGAGTTTATCTTAGACCTGGGAAGGGTGAATTTAGGCTTGTTGTAAACAAACGAAGCCGGGGATTTGATGATTATTTCCCTTTAAAAATTCATAAATTAACAATTTACAAGCCGTTGTCATTAACAAATACAATGGAAAATTTTGATATTTATGTTAATATAAAAGGCGGTGGAGTATCTGCTCAGACAGATGCGATTAAATTGGGACTTTCAAGAGCTCTTCTTGAATATAACTCAGAATTAAGACCACAATTGAAAAAAGCAGGATTGCTTACAAGAGACGCAAGAGAGAAAGAAAGTAAAAAATACGGTCTTCTCAAAGCTAGAAAAGCTTCTCAGTACCACAAAAGATAGGGAGTATTATTATGGTTTCAGTAAATATGAGAGAAATGTTGGAAGCTGGTGTACATTTTGGACATCAGGCAAGAAGATGGAACCCGAAAATGAAGCCCTATATTTTCGGAAAGAAAAATGGAATTTATATCATAAACCTTCAGACTTCAATTGAAATGTTTAAAAAAGCACTGGGTTTTGTAACAGAAGTTGTAGCAGACGGTCAAGATGCTTTAATAGTTGGTACAAAAAAACAGGCACAGTCAATAATTGAAGAAGTTGGAGAAGAAGCAGGCATCCATTATGTAAATAAAAGATGGTTAGGTGGTTTATTAACTAACTTTCAGATGGTAAGAAAGAGTATTGATAAACTTATCGACCTTCACGAAATGAAACAGGATGGTAGATGGGAAATCAAATCAAAAAAAGAACAGTCTAAACTTGAAAAAGTTTATAAAAAATTACATAAAAATCTCTGGGGTATGAGAAATGTGACTAAATTACCTGGTGTAATCATTGTCATTGACTCAGTTTTTGAAAGTATTGCTATTTATGAAGCAAAAAAACTTAATATTCCAATAGTTGCGATTGTTGATACAAATGCAAATCCAGATGAAGTAAGCTATCCAGTTCCTGGAAATGACGATGCTATTAGAGCTATCAGATTATTTGTAACTAAATTTTGTGAAGCAAGCTCTGACGGTATGGAACAAAGAGAGTCTGCCGATGTTATTCCAATGGAAACAGATGAATCAGAAGCTCAGAAAGAGCCAGTTGAAGCAGTAGATGTAGTTGAAAAAGTAGAGGAAAAATAAAATGGGTGCAGATTTAAAATTAGTAAAAAAACTCCGACAATCAAGTGGTATTGGTATGCTTGAATGTAAAAAAGCAATTGAAGAATCAGGAAATGATTATGATAAGGCTGTAGAAATCCTAAGAAAGAAAGGATATGAAAAAGCAAAATCTAAATCAAGTAGAACTACTAATCAGGGTATTATCGGTTCTTATATACATACTAATGGAAGAATTGGTGTTATAATTGAATTAGCCTGTGAAACTGATTTTGTTTCAAAAAATGAAGATTTTCTACAATTATCAAAAGATATTTCAATGCAGATTGCAGCTATGTCACCAAAATATATTACTTCGAAAGATATTCCAGAAGAAGTACTTGAAAAAGAAAAAGACATATTTAGAGAACAGATGAGAAATAGTGGTAAACCTGAAAATATTATTGATAAAATAGTAGAAGGTAAACTTGGAAAATTCTATTCAGAAATTTGTTTACTAAATCAGGCTTTTTTCAAAGAAGATAAAAAATCAATAGAAGAATTAATAGCAGAAAAAATTCATAAAATTGGCGAAAATATCGTTGTTAAGAGATTTGTTAGATTTCAAATTGGCGAAGAAGCTTAATGGATGATATTGAACCCATATACAAAAGAATATTATTAAAAATAAGTGGTGAATCCCTTCAAGGGAAGACAGGTTCTGGATTATCAGAGCCTGTCTTAAAAAAATTAGTAAAAGAAATTAAAAAAGTCCATAATCTTGGCGTTCAAATAGGTATAGTTGTTGGTGGTGGTAATTTTTTCAGGGGTAGAGATTCTGACAATTCTATTGTAAAAAGAACTACTTCCGATTATATGGGAATGCTTGCAACAATTATGAATGGACTTGCTCTTTGTGATGCAATTGAAAGTGAGAAACTCTCAACAAAGCTGATATCTGCCTTACCAATAGAAAAATTAACAGAACCGGTTGTTACAAGGAAAATTAACAAGTATTTAGAAGAAAATCGAATTGTAGTTTTCACTGCAGGAACTGGAAGTCCTTTTTTTACGACTGATACTGGTGCAGCCCTAAGAGGTATAGAGATTAATGCAGATATCTTTTTAAAGGCAACCATGGTTGATGGCGTATATACCGGCGACCCAAAAACAGATAAAAATGCAACATTATTTGAAAAAATATCTTATGATGATGTTATAAGAAATAATTTAAAAGTAATTGATATGACTGCCATTATGCTATGTAAGGAAAATAATTTAAAGATTAAAGTTTTTGATATATACAAAGAAAATAGTATATTAAATGCGGTAATTTCCAATAAAGAAGGTACAATAATAGGGGATGAAAAATGTTAAGAGAAATTTTAGATGATGCAAAGGTGAAATTGAAGGAAATTGAATCAAGTTATAAAGTGGAAATATCAAAGCTTAGAACAGGTAGAGCATCTGTTTCAATACTTGATGGTATAATGATTGACTATTATGGAACAAGTACTCCAATTAATCAGATGGCAACCGTTTCTGTACCTGAAGGTAATCTTATAGTAATACAACCCTGGGATATTAAAATTATTGCCACTATAGAAAGTGCATTGAGAAATTCAAATATTGGAATTAATCCTATGTCCGATGGCAAACTAATTAGATTGCCTGTACCACCATTAGACGAACAAAGAAGAAAAGATATTATTAAAACTCTTAAGAAATATACAGAAGAAAGAAAAACGGCAATTAGAAACCAGAGAAGAGAATATAGAGAATTAGTTAAGGCAATGCAGGATGATAAAGAAATTTCCGAGGATGAAGAAAATCGTTTCTATGACGATTTACAAAAAATCGTTGACCAGAGCATCAATACCCTCGATGTAATAGACAAAGAAAAAGAAAAAAGTATTTTAGATGATTAACCGGCACAGCCGGCCGGCACAGCCGATTTCAAACTCCTTGCCTCCTTACCTCTCTGCCTATTTGCCTTATTTTTTTACAAGAAAAAGAAAATGAAAAATAATTTAATATCATTTCATAAAGTAATGAGTTACGAACTTGACTCATGGGGTCATGTAAATAATGCTATTTACTTAAATTATCTTGAAAAGGCTAGAAATGATTTTATGACTCAAAAAGGATTAAATTTCAAAAAATTTTCCGAATGGGAAGTTTTTCCAGTTCTTTCAAGATCTATTATTGAATATAAAAAACCTGCTTTTGCAGATGACGAATTAATTATCAACGGTCATATTTCAAATTATACAGCAGCCAGCTTTACTCTTCAATATTCTATAACAAAAAAAGATACCAACATTATTATTGCCGAAGCTGAAACCTTTCATGTCTTTGTCAATAAAAAAAATAGGCCAACAAGAATACCAGAAGAATTTATGGAAAAATTTATTAAACCTAAATTGAGCGATTCTTTCGGCGAATAGGATAAAGCTTGTTGCACCATAAGGCTTTACAAAAATTCTCGACATACTTATTAGTATGCCTGCGGTTTTTGCAAAACCTTCTGGCATCAACATGCTTAACCTCTTCATCCAAAACAATCGCTCAATTTAGGTTAAACAATAAATAACATATAGGAGAACCAATAATGTCAAGATTAAGATTTGCACCATCACCAACCGGCTTAGTTCATGTGGGAAATTTGAGAACTGCTTTATATAACTATTTACTGTCTCAAAAAGATGAGAATACAATGGTTTTAAGAATAGAAGATACAGACGAAGAACGATCAACTAGAGCCTTTGAAGAAGGATTAATCACCGACCTGAAATGGGCAGGGATAGACTGGCATGAAGGTCCTGATAAGGGAGGTCAATATGCTCCTTATAGACAATCTGAGAGAAAAGAAACTTATACCGAATATGCCCAGAAATTAATAAATTCAGGTAATGCCTATTATTGTTTTTGTTCAAAAGACATGGAAGACAGTGAAAATAAAGATAAAACCGGTTATTCTGGAAAATGTAGAACACTTGATATCAAAGAATCAATAGCAAGGGTCAATAAAGGCGAAGAAGCAACGATTAGATTTAAGATTCCTGAAAATCAAACAGTCCGCTTTAAAGATATAGTAAGAAAAAAAGTAGTGTTTGATTCAAACTTACTGAGTGATCCGATAATTGTCAGAAGTTCAGGTATTCCTGCATATAATTTTTCTGTTGTAGTTGACGATCATCTTATGGCAATAGATATAGTAATAAGAGGCGAGGATCATCTCTCAAATACTGCAAGACAGGTATTAATATACATAGCCTTAGGCGTTAATATACCAAAATTTGCACATCTATCAATGGTAATGGGTGCAGATAACACAAAACTATCAAAACGGCATGGTTCGGTCTCAGTATCTGAGTTTAAAAAAAACGGATACCTTTCAGAAGCCCTTTTTAATTATCTTGCTTTATTAGGCTGGTCTGCCAAGAATAATAAAGAGGTTTTTACAAGAGAAGAATTAATC
>JAOZTV010000391.1 GCA_029939015.1 Candidatus Aminicenantota bacterium | reverse complement strand
TTTATTTTAAATATAAACTAATTAAATTAGGAATACCTGTAAACAGGTTTGATAATCCGTTTAAGAGAGTATTAAATGCAATTACTTCTTTTTTTCTGCTTACTTGTTCAGTTAAAAAAGAAAGACGATTTACTGGTTTTATGCATATTTTTATACTCTATGGTTCCTTGACCTTTGATACTATAACTGGAATACATATTCTCGAAGGTGTATTTGAAGGAATTCATATATCTAATATCCATGCTTTAATAGCAGATATTTTTGCAATTCTTGTGCTTATTGCTGTTACATATTTTATTATAAGAAGATATGTTTTAAGACCTGATTCATATACATATAAAAACTTTGAATCCTTATGGATATATAGTTTATTGATAACAGTTACAATAACTTTTCTTCTTTATGAAGGGGCAGTTATAGCCTTGGATCCAAGTCATTCTCAATACTCATTTGTTGGGATTATTATTGCAAAATTATTTACATCGCCCTCTGAATTACTTGTAAAAGTTTTTTGGTGGATACATATAATTAATGTTTTTATTTTTATAATATATGTACCTCGATCAAAATATTTACACATGATGGCAGGACCTGTAAATATAGCTCTTAAAAATAATTCTTATCTTGCAAAAACAAAAATTATTGATATTGAAGACGAAGAGGCTGAGTTTTTTGGTGTTGAAAAAATAAATCATTTTACTCAAAAAGATCTTCTTGATGGTTTTGCATGTCTCGACTGTGGAAGGTGCCAGGATTATTGTCCTGCTTATATATCGGGCAAATCATTATCCCCAAAAAAAATTATCACTGATATACGAGACGATCTCATTGAAAATGGAACCAAAATATTAAAAAATAAAGACGTTGAACTTCTTGCAATTTGTGACAGGGCAATTAATTCAGAAGATATTTGGGACTGTACCACATGTGGCTCATGTATGAATGTTTGTCCAGTTGAGAATGAACATATACCTAAAATAATAGGCTTGAGACAAAGTCAGGTATTAATGGAATCAAAATTTCCAGAAGAGCTCAATGTTTTATATAAGGGGCTTGAAAACCAGGGTAATCCATGGGGGATAAATGCTGAAAGTGGTATGGATTGGGCAAAAGATCTTGATATACCCTTAATAAGTGAAAAGAAAGAAACAGATATACTTGTTTGGGCAGGTTGCTCAGGTAAGTTTGATGCAAATACACAAAAAAACCAAAAATACTTTATTGATATTTTAAAAAAATCAAATGCCGATTATGCATTTCTTGGAAATGAAGAAACTTGTTGTGGTGACCCTGCAAGAAGAACAGGTAGGGATGAACTTTTTCAGATGCTTGCTATGGAAAACATAGAAGTCTTAAAAAACTATAAGTTTAAAAGAATTGTAACGTCCTGTCCTCATTGCTTATATGTTCTCAAAAATGAATATAAAGAATTAGGTGGTGATTTTGATATAATTCATTATGCTGATCTTATTAAAGAATTTATAGAAAAAGAAGATATTATTGTAGAAAAAGGAGTTAAGGAAAAAATGACTTATCATGATCCATGTTATCTTGGTAGGTATAATGGTTCTTATGAAACTCCTCGAGTGTTGTTAAATAATGTTTCTGAAGAAAATATCTTAGAAATGAAGAATAATAAAGATCATAGTTTTTGTTGTGGAGCTGGTGGCGGTGGAATGTGGAAAGAAGAATCAAAAGGAGATAGAATTAACCATATTAGATTAAAAGAAGCCGAAAATACAGGAACAGATGTTCTGGTTACAGCCTGTCCATTTTGTTCAACCATGTTTAAAGATGCCAAAGAAGAAACCAAATCTGAACAAATTGAAATCAAAGATATTGCGCAAATTGTATTTGATAATATTAAAAAATAATAATGTATGTTTATAATATAAGTATCCCAGTCCTTTTATTATTTGTCAGTATAATTATGATACTTGATAATAAAAAATATCTTAATGTTTTTAATGGTGGCATAGGAATAATTTTAGGTGGCTTAATTGGTATAAAATTAGGCCAAATTATTTTCAATAATATTATTGGCATTATAATTGTTTTTTTATTATTTATTATTATTGGTTATAATATTAATAAAATTAAAAAAATAGAAAATATTATTATATCTGGTATTTCCTGGGGATTATTTGCAATTATTTTATTTTCTGTTTTAAATGTACAATCTGGTGGATTAATATTTTTTGGAGTTTTTTTTGCTCTATTCGGTGCTATTTTTTCATATTTTTATTATTCAGAAATACTAATGATGTCAGGATATTCTTTTATTGGAGCAAATTTAATTTTTGTATCTGCTTTTTATGGATTAGATAGTCTGTCGAATAATATGTTTGAAATATTTTATTATCCATTTTCATTTTATAAGTTTATTCACCTATATAGAATAAATTTCTTTTTCTTTTTACTTATCTCTATATTTTTTATTGTTTTTTCGATTTATTTTCAGAGAATTAAGAATAATAAATCTGGAAATAAAAAAACAAAAGTATTAAATAATGTTCTTAATGAAGCAGGATATATATATGCTATATTCTTCTTCCTTACTGAAAGTTTCAGGATAATTAGCGGTAATGATAGCCTATTTATTTTCGGAATATCACATTTTAACTGGCCAATTTTTACATTTTTAACATATTGGTTTATAGCATTTGTGAAAAAACAGGAACAGATTGATATTATGATTGAACAAAAAAAATGGTATAAGCCAGCCCTTTATATTTTTACATATTCTATTATTCTAATCCCAATAATATCTTTTTTAACAAATTTTGGAT
>JAOZTV010000390.1 GCA_029939015.1 Candidatus Aminicenantota bacterium | reverse complement strand
TTCTGCAAGAGACAAGGTGTATTCAAGTAAAGCATTTTTTGCCATTAAATATGGGAGTACATTCTTAACTGGTTTGAATGTTCCTGCAAGTTCAAAACCAATATTTACTACAGACTTTAAATACTGCTTTTTCTGATTTAAAAAAAAATTGATTATTTCAATTGGTACTATTACATTTGAAAAAAAATCGTTTTGATAGTCTTTTGTATTTAATTCTTTAATGTTTTTATAGGTAATAGGTCCATAGCAATTTATTAAATAACTACATTTTTTTAGTTCTTTTTTATTAGTATCAAGAAAGTCCTTCAAAGTATTAAGATTAGAAAAATTTCCATAAAGCCAGGTAGTGTTTTTTAGTAAAGCAGGTTTATTCTTATAATATTGTCCAATAATATGAAAATCCATTTCTGAAAGTTGCCTAACTATTTCTGAACCCAAAAGACCAGAAGCACCTGTAATAAAAATGTAATCCATTTTTTTTAAGGCAGGGAGGCAGGGAGGCAAATAGGCAAGGAGTTTAAAACATAAGGCAAAAAGAATAAGACAAGACAAGCGTTCTTAGAGTATATCTTAGTACGTCTGGTCTTCCTCTCTCTGCCTCTCTGCCTACTTGCCTCCCTGCCTTCTCTCATCTATTCTGCTCTTTAAATAGATGAACAGTATTCTCCATAAGAACTGCAACGGTCATTTTTCCTATTCCACCCGGTACAGGTGTATAGAATGATGATTTTTTAAAAGCTGTTTTATGAATATCTCCCGTTATTGCATATCCTTTTTTATCAAATAATTTAATTTGTTTTTCTGAACACATATCAAGAACTTCTTCCTTTTTGTCTAATCTATTTATTCCTACATCTACGAGAATAACTCCGTCTTTAACCATATCATCTATAATAAAACCGGGAATACCAATTGCAGCGATAATTATGTCAGCATTTTTTAAATGACCTTTCAGGTCTTTTGTTTTTGAGTGGCAGATAGTTACAGTAGCACTTCTATTTGTGAGCATTGCAGCTATTGGCTTTCCTACTATAAAACTTCTACCGAGTACAATAACATTTTTTCCTTGAATATCAATTTTATAGTTATCAAGAATTTTGACTATACCTGAAGGTGTACATGGGAAAATCTTTGCCCTATTAAGTATAATATTCCCAACACTTTCAGGGAGAAAACAGTCAACGTCTTTTTCTGGTGAAAGCTTACTTAGTATTTTCCAGGTATCAAATTTAGCAGGAAGTGGCAATTGAACAAGAATTCCATTTACATCTGTATCGCGATTAAGTTCTTCAATTTTTTCAATTAGTTTTGCTTCTGAGACGTTCTCGCTTAGTATTTCTAAATTAGACTTAATTCCAACTTTATTTGCAAGTTTGTCTTTTGAACTTACATAGACCTGAGATGCCGGGTCTTCTCCGACAATAACTACTGTTAACCCCGGGACTTTGCCGGTTTTTTCTTTTAAATTTGCAACTTCAGTCTTTACCTCTTCTATAATGTTTTTTGCAACTAATTTGCCGTCAAGTATTTCCATAATTAATCAAGAAGATGTGTAATTAAACCACTTCTAAGTTTTGGTTCAAACCATGTTGATTTTGGAGGCATAATATTTCCGGAGTCAGCAACGGCAAATAATTGCTCAATACTAGTTGGAAAGAGTGAAAATGCAATAATAAATTTTTTATTATTTACAAGTTTTTCTAATTCTTTAGTTCCTCTAATCCCACCAATAAAGTCAATATTATTGTCAATTCTAGGGTTTTTAATACCAAGTATTGGGTCTAAGAGGTTGTTCTGAAGGATTGCAACATCTAATGAATCTACTGCATTGTTTTTGTCGAAACTATCCTCTTTTGCAACTAACTTATACCATTGATTGTCAATATACATACAATAATTCTGTGTTGCTTCAGGCTCTTTGATATCAGTCTCAGTTATTATAAATGATTCTTTTACTTTATTAAAGAATTCTTCCTTAGTTTTTCCATTTAAATCTTTAACAACTCTATTATAGGGAAGTATTTTCATTTGATTATCCGGGAAAATTACAGATAAGAAAAAATTATACTCTTCATCTCCAGTATGAGATTGATTTGCCTTCTCTCTTTCAATCTTAATTTTTGTTCCTGATGCAGATCTATGATGACCGTCTGCAACATATAAATAATCAATTCTTTTAAAACTATCTCTAATTTTATTTATTAATTCATTATCAGAAATTACATAGAATATATGACTGACACCATCATCTGTTGTAAAATCATATTCTGCTTTTTGCTCCATTACTTTTGCAAATAAAGCATCTATTTCATCTTTTTGTCTAAAAGTCAGAAATACTGGCCCAGTATTGGCATTTATTGCTTTAATATGGTTAATTCTGTCTTTTTCTTTTGCTTCCCTTGTTAATTCATGTTTTTTTATTATATCATCCTGGTAATCCTGAGCAGAAGCACCTGCAACTAATCCAACTTGAACATGGTCTCCCCAAATCTGTTTATAAAGATAGAGGTTTTTGGTTTCATCCTGAATTAATATATTATCCTTTAAAAAAGACGCAAAATTATCTTTTGCTTTTTGATAAACTTCTTTTGAATATAAATCAATACCCTTGTCAAGGTCAACTTCAGGTTTTACAATTCTTAAAAAAGATTTATTATTATCCTTTACAATCTCCCTTGCTTCCTCTGAATTAAGGACATCATAGGGATGTGATGCAACAAATTGTGCTAATTCTTTACTTGGTCTTACACCTTTAAACGGTTCAATTCTTGCCATTTTTTCCTCCAAAA
>JAOZTV010000389.1 GCA_029939015.1 Candidatus Aminicenantota bacterium | reverse complement strand
GTAAGCGTCAAAGGAACCCCATCTAGACATTAATTTTAAGATAACATATAAAGTAAGGATTTTAACTTTTTTAAAATATTTTAAAGCTTACACTAGGAGTCATAAAAAGTGATGTTTTCTTATAATTTTGAGTATAAAATTTTTGTTACATATTTAATGTGTCATTGTGTATGAATAAAGAATTTTCATTACTCTAAAACCTTGCTATATCTAGCGTATAAATTTCTACAGCTGACCATTTTTTGGTTAACGTCCTGATAATATTTCTTATGTCATATTTTACTTCCAATAATAAATACTCATAAACTGGCAATTATAAGATCTATAAGCTAATCTTTGAATAGGATCTTTTTAAGTTAGATTTTATCTACCTTAAAATGAACTCTCCTAAAAAGGAAACAGAATAAAATTATTTGTAAATAAAAGTCCGCATGAAGGTAGTTTGATGATCATTTTTTATTCTAGTGTAATATTAAATGGTAACAGATTTTCAAAGTCAGATACTGTTTTTGCATGTGGTAATTTTTCTAATACAGTTTCAAGATAACGTGATGGTTCTAGATTATTGGCTTTTGCAGTTTCAATTAAAGTATAAAAGTTGCCAGTAGTAATAGCTCCCTTAGCTGTGTTTGAAAATAACCAGTTTTTTCTACCTATTACAAAAGGTCTAATAGCATTTTCAATTTGATTGTTATCAATTGCAATTTGTCCATCATCTAGATATCTTAACATAAACTTCCAATGGTTAGCCATATATCTAAGAGCTTTACTTGTTAAAGATCCTGGAGCTATTTTAACAATCTCTTCATCGGCTTTGTTTTTCATCAGCTCCATTATGGATTTGGATTTACTCTGTCTTATCTGGTGAATCTCATCAGCTGACAGTTCTTTAATATTTTTCTCAATTTGATAAAGTTCTTTTATATACTCAAGCATCTGACAAGCAACTTTACTTTTTCTTTTTGTTTTTAAACCTGCTTGTATAGCATCATAAAACTTACGCCTTATGTGTGCCATACAAGCAACAATTGATATATTTGGATCAGCGTCTAAAACTTTATAAGCACTGTGCCCATCACATTGTAGATAGCCTTTAAAATCTGATAATAATAATTTAGGAGTAACGGAACTACGTCTAGGATCATAATAATAAAACACCATTCTTTTATTTGGAGGACCTCCTCTAATTACCCAGATGTAAGATTTTTGCCACGCAGTTCGTCCCTCTTCCTTTAAAACTTGAAAAGGTGTTTCATCCATTTGCAAATAACTGTAAGATGTTAGTCGTTCTAATATGAGATTTACAATCGGTTGTAATTTTTCACCAACTGCAAGTAGCCAGTTAGACATTGTAGCTCTATTTAAATCAATTCCTATTCTTTGAAATATCCTTTCCTGCCTATAAAGAGGAAGAGCATCGAAATATTTAGATATGATCAGATGAGTTAATAATGAAGGTGTCGACATTGTTTTAGGAAGTAGCTTTGGTGGCAACTCAGCAATAGAAACTCCGTTTTCACAAGCCGGACAGGCATATTTCAATCTTACATGCTCTATAACTTCAACTGTAGCTGGAATATATTTGATCTCTCTGCTTCTTTCTTCTCCAATGCATTTCTTTTGCTGACCATTACAAGAGCAGATCTTTTCTTCTTCTGAAATGTCATGTTTAATCTCTATTATTTTTAAGTCTTCAGAGAACGAACAGCGACCAGATTTCTTCTTGCGAATATGACTTGAAACAGGAGTTTCTTTAATAATTTCAGTTTCTTCAATAGAATCTTTTTCAGAATCAAACAATCCTAATTGATCTGAATTTAAGGATTCACTGGAGGCTCCAAATCTTTGACCTTTAAAATAAAGAAGCATCTCTTCGAGCTGTTGATTTCTAAGAATTAAATTATGAGTAAAATCCTTTAAAGCGTTTATTTCATTGGGGATAGAAGCTGTGTTAATCATACTTTTTATTACCACATCACCTGAAAAAAGCAATACTTAAAGTGAGAAAAATTAAAACATTTTCTCACTTTTTAACGTTTGATGAGGCTTCCAGAATTTTAGATTTAAACCATCAAGTAGCCATCTTAATTCTTTATGATTTAGAACAATTTTTTCTTCTGTTGCCAGATGTAAAGGCCAGTAAAATTTATCTTGGTCTAATCTTTTTTGCCACAAACAAAATCCATTTTTATCCCAGTATAAGATTTTAATAGATGATCTTCTTTTACTTCTAAATACAAAAATATCACCACTCAATGGATTCTGCTCCAGTAAATCCTCAACTAAAATACTTAATCCATTTATACCATTCCTGAAGTCTACTGGATGACGATAAAAATAAATCTCACAATTTTGTTTGAAAGATATCATAGCTAATAAACCCAGTTGGTTAATATTCTATATAATTTATCTTCTGCTATACCAGTACTGAATTTAATATAGCATCCATTTGGAAAATAAAAAATTATTTCTGAGTCATCAATATCTTGATTTTTTTTCTCTAAAATAACTGCTGATTGAAAATCAGGCAAAGACGGCTGTTCCTCATCAAAAAAATCCTCTGATTTAAACCTACCTTTCCAAGTAGCAAAAGTATTCTTGTTCAGATTGTTCTTCTTGGCATAATTAGTTAAACTAATCTTACACTTCTTCCAGTTTTTATAATGAGCAAACCAGAATGACTTCCCCAATGATTTAGTATATCGTTTATTCATAACATTCTCCTTATGAACAAAAAGAAAATCATATTTTTTCAGAAATTAAAAGATGGGGTTCCTTTGACGCTTACGTT
>JAOZTV010000388.1 GCA_029939015.1 Candidatus Aminicenantota bacterium | reverse complement strand
TCAATCTCCACATAAAATAAGATTTGAACATGAATAAAATCAAATGTAAAGTTTTACAAAAAGCTATTATAAAAAAAGATATTTCAGTTTTAGTACTAATAAATTTTTAAATTAAACAAAATTGACATGTGTTTTTTATTGCTATATAGTTGTTTTTAAGGAGAATAAATATGAGTAAAATAATGATGCGTGTTTCATTTGAGTTAAATGATCAAAATATGATAGAAGATTGGAAAAAAATGTCAGCAATGATTAATGCTGATTTAGCTGGTGTTGATGGGTTTATCTCAAGAGATTCTGTTAAGGACGTTGATGGAAAACTCTATTGTATATTAAAATGGGATAGCAGAGAACAACAGGAAACTTTTAGAAAAAAACTTGAAGCAAGTGAAAATTGGCCGGAAATGATGAAAGATTTTGCAAGAATTGTAAATATGGAAACTATGCAGCAGGAATTTCTTGAAGTTTTGTAAACCAAATAATATTTAGATATTTTGTACAAGTCAGATTATTTATTTAGACTTTTTATTTTTGCAAAAAAAAACAATATTTAAAGATTAAAGATCTTAGCAAAAATACGTCTGTTAATTTCTGGATAAAATACAAAAAGCATATTATTCAATATTTCAAATGACGTATGATTGGCTGTCACGCCATCTCCTCCAAGAGAAAATCTGCTGAGTTCAAGATTCTTTATTAGTTTAAAATTATTTCCAATTTCAAATATTGCAATATTCTGAGTATCATCTCCCGAAACATATCTTTGATAGTTGATATATAGTTTCCCTTTATATTCTCTTGCTGATGTAACCTTGGAAAACCATTCTTCTGAATCTGTAAGTAAAGGAATCTTGTCGCCAGCAGTTGTTTTTAAATCATCAGATAAAGGTATCGCATAGACTGCTGACCCTCCTTTGACATCATTTCGCTTATCATAAAATCCACCAATCAGATGTATTTGTCCGTTAATATATACAAGTGTATTTTGGGATAATGTTTTGCCTGCCATTATTGTTGACAAATCCAACATGAAATCATCAACTTTTTCAAAACTCTCATTAAAAACACGAATATGATGCTTTGAGTTTGGAGTAAATTCGTCTATCCAACCTGACCATGCTCTAGTAAAAACATAATATGAATTATTATGCCAAAAAGGTGTTGGATCATCACATGCCTCTGGATTGGATGGAACATCGGTAGGATTAACTGAAAATGCCTCAGGAATAAGAGTTGTAATACCAATAGCAATATCAGTTTGTTGACCTATAAGATTATTAGTTTCAGAATACCAAGCTGCATTAAGAAAGTTCTGCTCGAAAACATCTGCGTTAAATTTATTATCTTCAAAAGCATACCAAAGTTTATTATTTGCTTTTGAAACTCTAATATCAACAGAAAAATCATGGTAGCCTGAAAAAAGTTCCAAAGGAGTGTTTTCGATTAATGTTAAGCCTAAATCTGGTTTCATTCTTACAAGATGGTGATTTCTTTCAGTAAGAATACCATAAGCGAGATATAATTCATCTCCTATTGCAATAACATCAGGACGTCCAACACCATCGCCATTCGATGACAATATTTGTGAAATATCAATAGTTTTAAGCAATGTATAACTCTCTTTAGGCTCTATTTCATCTATATCAGCAATACTCTGACAAGCATTAAGCAAAATTGCAACAAACAAAAACACTACGATTCTCATAAAATTATTTTTCATTCTAACTCCGCATTTAATAATACTATTAAACAATTAATTGTCAGATTTCTTGCAAAAAATAACATAAAAAAACTATGGTTTTCTGCAAGAAACTATGGATAACATTAAATCCTTATGACAAATTCTTTTATCATTACGAGATAAAATTTTTGTGTTTAGTTTTATTATAATTGACATTTGATTGGTTTTACAATATTATTTTTTTAGGAGTTATAATGAAAATGACAGTATATTATTATAGTGGTACTGGGAATTCTCTTTGGACAGCTAAAGCAATTGCAAAGTTCTTTGAGAACTCAAAAGTTATCAATATGACCAATGAATTTGTTGAAGAACAGTCAGATATCGTTGGGTTTGTTTTTCCAGTTCATATGTGGGGTGTGCCTCACAGGGTTATTGAATTTGTCAATAAATTAAATATTAAATCTTCCACTTTTTGTTTTGCTGTTGCAGTAAATGCCGGTCAGGTTTCGCGAACTTTGATTCAATTTAAAAGTCTTTTAAAAAAAACAGGTATTCGTTTGTCTCTAGGATATGACATTAAATTGCCCACTAATTATATCCCATGGGGAGGTCCTGGTTCAAAGGAAGAAATAAATAAGAAGATTGAAACATCAGAAACAAGGATTGAAAATATTATTAATGATATAAAAAATAAAACTGAATTGAAAATGCAGAGGGGACCGCTCTGGCAGAGGATCCTATTTACGATTTTATATAAACTGTCATTTAAACAAGTCCCACTTATGGATAAAAAGTTTTCAGTTGATGAGAAATGTAATGAGTGTGGGATTTGTGAAAAAGTTTGCATTTGTAATAATATTACTATGGAGAATAATAAACCAGTCTGGAATCAAAAGTGTGAACAATGCCTTGCGTGTATCCAATGGTGTCCTACACAAGCTATTCAGTATGGCCCTAAAACTATAAATTATGAACGCTATCACCATCCTAATATTAAACTCTCTGAAATGATTTTAAAGAAGATGAACTATTAGGCAAGATTTTTTAATTAAACTTAATTATCTAAATATCTAAGTTCATCAATGTATAGCTTTAAATCACTTTCGCTA
>JAOZTV010000387.1 GCA_029939015.1 Candidatus Aminicenantota bacterium | reverse complement strand
AAATATAGAAAAATTTTATTATCGGAAATATATAAAACAAATTTAACAGGTTCAGAAAAGAAGACAATTTTCAAAAGACTGAGCAGCTAACACCCACGTGAACGCTATGTAGTTAAACTTATAACCAATAACACAGTTAGGCGCAAACGTAACACATGTTGTCCCACAACGTAGGGGTTTTGTTAAAAAACAATTGTTTGTCCAATTTTTATTCTTATTTTCCTTGATTTTTGTTTGCTAATATTTTATTGTATTATATTGCAATAAGTTTATTTTTAACAATATGGTTTTTAGATTTGCAAAATAATATTAAAAAGGAGATAAAATGGGAAAAATTGTTATTGATCCAATCACCAGAATCGAAGGACATCTTAAAATTGAATGTACTGTTGAGAATGGTGTAGTAAAGGAAGCAAAAAGTGCAGGTATGCTATGGAGAGGTATTGAGGTACTGCTTAGAGGTAGAGATCCTCGGGATGCACAAAGAGTAACACAGAGAATTTGTGGAGTATGTCCAACAGCTCATGCAACAGCTTCGACTCTGAACCTTGATTCAGCATTTGATATTGCTGATAAAATTCCACCAAATGGAAGGATTTTAAGAAATCTTATATTTGGAAGTAATTTTATGCAGTCACATATTTTACATTTCTATCATCTTGCAGCTTTAGATTATGTTGATGTGACGGCTGTTGCAGGTTATAGTGGTTCTGATCCTGATCTTAAGCAGGTGAAGAAATTTATTGATGGGGGCGTATTGGCACCATTTGTCCCAAGGTATGAAGGAGATTATAGATTACCTAAAGCTGTAAATATCGCTGCAACAAAAAATTATGTTGAAGCTCTGAAAATGAGATCTCTTGCACACGAACTACTTGCAGTTTTTGGAGGAAGAGCTCCTCATAATATGGCAATGCAGCCTGGTGGTGCAACTGAGGTTGTTACCGTTGATAAGATTGCAGCTTTCAGATGGAAACTTGAAAAATTACGTCATTTTATTGATAATATATACATTCCTGATGTACTGGCAGTTGCTGGTGTTTATAGTGATTATTTTGGAATAGGCGCAGGATGCGGAAACTTTTTAACTTATGGTGTTTTTGATCTTGACCATGAAGCAGATCTTACAAAGCGAAAGAGATTCTTTCCTAATGGACGACTTTCTCTTGCCAATGGTTTAAAACAGGAAAATTTTGATCCTTCAAAGATCACCGAACAGGTAAAACATAGCTGGTATAAATCCGGTTCAGACTTACATCCATCAGTAGGAGAAACAGTTCCTGATCATACTAAGGAAGATGCTTATTCATGGATAAAATCTCCAAGATACGATGGACAGGTTTATGAGGTTGGACCTCTGGCAAGACAATTAAATGCCTATGTAAAGGGAATTGAGCCTACAAAAACAATAATTGACTCTGTTCTAAAGAAATTTAACGCAGGACCTTCGGCACTTGTTTCGGTACTTGGAAGACATGCAGCAAGGGCAATTGAAGCTAAGATAGTAGCCGATGAAATGTCAAAATGGTTAATGGAGTTAAAACCTGGCGAACCTGTTTATGTTGATCACGAAGTTCCTAAAACTGGAGAAGGCATGGGAATTACCGATGCACCTCGTGGAGCCTTAGGACATTGGATAAAGATAAAAGATCATAAGATAGATAATTATCAGGCAATAGTTCCAACAACATGGAACGGTGGACCAAGAGATGATAAAGGACAACCAGGACCATTTGAACAGGCACTTGAAGGCACAAAAGTAAAGGATGAAAAGAATCCTTTTGAATTAGTAAGAATTATCAGGTCATTTGACCCATGTCTTGCCTGTGCTATACATGTTGTTAATCCAAAAGGTACAGAAATGGGGAAATTTGTTGTAAGTTGATGGACTCTACTACTAATAAAAAACCTATTCTCATCCTTGGAGTTGGTAATAATATCCAGAAGGATGACGGCATAGGAGTCCATGTACTTGAAGAATTACAAAAATTGTCCCTACCCCAAAATATTGAACTATTTGATGGTGGAACAGCTGGTTTTGATCTTATAGGTGTTGTCTCAGATAGAGAAAAAGTTATTGTTATAGACGCAGTCAATGGAGGACAGCCTCCGGGAACTATCTATAAATTTTCTCCCGAGGATCTTAAGGTTAAAAATATCTTATATGATTCTTTGCATCAATTAGGCATAATTGAATCATTACAGATGGCAAAGCTTATGGATCAATATCCAAAAGAATGTGTTATTTTTGGGGTTGAACCACAGAATATTGAATGGGGATTAGAATTAACAGAGCCGTTAAAGGTTAAGGTGCCAAAAATAATTGAATTGGTACTCAAAGAATTGAATATTTCTTCTCAAGAAGTTATATCAGGAGAAGAAAATTATCAAAAGGAGGAATTAAGTGAAAGAACAAAGTAAAATAACAAGAAGAGGTTTTTTAAAACTCATGGGAGCAGGTGGTGGTGCCGTAGCCGGTATGCAATTTCTAAGTGTTCCAGGTTTTGCAGAAATATTAAAAGAAGAAATTGCACATGTACCTGTAGTATGGATACAGGCGGGATCATGTTCAGGATGTTCAATATCGTTATTGAATGCAACCAGCCCTACAATACAGGATCTTATTCTGGGTCAGGTTATTCCTGGTCAGCATATCAGTCTTGCTTATCATCCTGATGTATCAGCGGCGCAAGGAGATCTTGCTGTTGGGATATTGGATGAATATAAAAAACCTGATAAAAAAGGTAAATT
The DNA here is from genome assembly GCA_029939015.1 of Candidatus Aminicenantota bacterium. Classification (GTDB taxonomy): domain Bacteria; phylum Acidobacteriota; class Aminicenantia; order UBA2199; family UBA2199; genus JAOZTV01. The sequence continues at coordinate 60 of JAOZTV010000387.1, read as the reverse complement.
TGTACTTGTATATGAGGGTGGTGTTTCAACAAAGGATAATGGGATTTACTGTGAAGTTGG
>JAOZTV010000386.1 GCA_029939015.1 Candidatus Aminicenantota bacterium | reverse complement strand
AAAATTCATTTAAAAAAACCTCAATATTTTTTTTCTTAAAATGAGAAACTTCAAACTCTGAAATTGAGAGGTCAATTGAAGCCATCGAAATAGTTTTTTCATCTACAGATATTGCAATTATAAAATTATTCAAATCATTATTTAAAAGGTCAATCTCTAAAGCTGTAGCTGGAGTTAATATTTTGACAACATCTCTTTTTACAATACCAACAGCTTCTGAAGGATCTTCTACCTGTTCACATATTGCAACCTTATAGCCATTTTTAAGAAGTTTTGAAGCATAATTATCTCTTGCATGGTATGGCAGTCCACAAAGAGGAACAGAATCTTTGACATTTTTATTTCTTGCTGTTAAAACAATATCAAGAATAGGAGCAGCTATTTTTGCATCTTCAAAAAACATCTCATAAAAATCACCCATTCTAAAAAAAAGAATTGAGTCCGGATGTCTTTTTTTAATCTCAAAATACTGTTTTAACATCGGTGTAAGTTTTTTTTCACTCATTAAGATATTTTATCATAATACCCAATATTTGACTATTCTTATTAATGGGTGTAAAATTCCTTTGCTCTATGTACAGGATAGATTCTGCATAAGAGTAAAAAAAAGGAGATTATAATGAAAAAATTATTAATGTTAGTTATTGCTGTAGTATTGGTTATGGGATTAGTATCTTGTAATAAACCAGAAAAGAAAGCTGAAGTAAAGAAAGATGAAGTTAAAAAAGAAGAAGTAAAAAAAGTTGAAACTAAAGTTGCTGATGAAGTAAAGAAAGAAGAAGTTAAAACTGACGAAGTTAAAGAAGTAGTTAAAGAAGAAGTTAAAACTGACGAAGTTAAGAAAGAAGAAGTAAAAGTTGAAGAAGTTAAGAAAGAAGTAAAAGAAGAAGTTAAAAAAGTAGAAACTAAATAACTTTTATTTTCAAAAAAGTGGAGGGCAGATATAAATTTGCCCCTACTTTTTCAAATCATACAATCTTATAAATTAACCCTAATACCTGTAACTAATCTGGTTTCGTTGCCTTTTTTTTCAAGACTGAATATTTTACCTCTTCTATCTCTTGAGTTTAGAGAGAAAAAGACTTCAACAGGTGTAGAATTAATTCTGTATGCAATATCAAATGAATAATTTACTACCCAGTCCTTTAATAAAAAATCATCAGTAATTTTATCCTGAAATCTATCTAAGCCCTGAATAGATCTATATGAACCATACATAATTGAACCTGAAAAACTAAGGTTTTTATACTCTCCTTCAAAACCTGTTTGAACGGTATAACCATAACCGTAATAATATCCATAGTAAAGTAAGGTTGTTTTTACCTTTGATATATCAAAATGCTTTGAATAATCATTAATTGCAAATGAATTTATCATTACAAAGTCTAAATAACCTTCAAGGCTTAATTTTAGTCTGAAATCTTTATTAAAAATCGAATAGTCAAAAGCCGGACCTGCAATATTCACAATTGTATATTTATCGGTAAATTCTCTTGGTTTCTCAAGTTCTAAAGATTTACCATCATCAACCTCTGCGTCACAACTATCATAAAAGGCAATTCCTCTTCTTTTAAAAAAATCAAATCTAGAGCCAAGACCTAATGATAAGGAGTAACCTTTTCCGTCTTTATTTATAGACTGCGAAAATAATCCTAAGAAAACAACTTTTGCAAAAATATTTACCTCTTCTATACCGGATTTTGCATAAGAAAGCGATACATATAATCTGCTATATAAGGTGTCATTTAAAAACTCATGATAATTGCCTGTTTTACCATATTCTGGAACAGTAATAATCTTATTATCAAATCCGAAATGGAATAGCTGCATCTCTTCATTATCTGTTACCTTTAATTTTTCATAACCTAAAGAAATATCAAATTTGCCCCAGCCCATTCTATCTAATTGAATTGGAGCTTTCTTTCTATCCATCCATCTATTTATTTTTGCCATAGGACTAATAACAAAACTCAATATTTGGTTTAAAAGTCCTTTTTTGCTATTATAATGGTCACCAATTTGAAACAATGCCTCACCAATTGAAAATCCTCCAATTGGCGTTATAACCATATCATTAAGGGAAATTACTTCTCTCCATTCAACTACATATTCCCAATAGGTTGAGCCTAAGGTACTAAATAATAATGATTTTGCCCAACCATAATAATTTGATCTTGCCACTGTATAAAACCCTGCTCCTGCTATGGCATGTAACCAGTTTAAACTATAACAATTTGAATCCAGCCTATAAGCTTCTGACGCATAAAATCGTTTTGACTGGTCTTTGAAATTAAATTCAAATTGCCAGTCTTCAATATAATCGGTATAGATAAGCCAATATCTTGTCTGCCAATAACCCATTAAGGTAAAAAACTCAATAGAAGCTCTACCAAGTCTTTTATTTCTCTGGTAATTTTCGTTTTTTAAAAAAGAAAAATTCTCTTTAGCATTTTCCTCTTTTACATCTTTTTTTTTATTTTCAGGATAAACAGAATAAGACAATAACAATATCAATAAAACTATTAAAGTCCTCTTTATCATAGATAATCTATTCATTATTGTCTAATCCCTAATATTAAAAGTTCTACTTAATATTTTCTTTAAACCAATAGTGAACTGATTTCCACCAGAACTGTGCATTTTTTGGTTTCTGAACAAAATGATCTTCATTTGGGAAATATAAAAATTTAGATTTAATCCCTCTTCTCTGTAAAGCGGTAAAGAGCATTATTCCCTGTGATACAGGAACTCTAAAGTCTTTTTCACCATGAATTATTAACATTGGAGTTTTGAAGTTTTTTACATAATTTATTGGATTAT
>JAOZTV010000092.1 GCA_029939015.1 Candidatus Aminicenantota bacterium | reverse complement strand
TTGCTATTAACTAATTCCACAACCTCACTAAAAACATTCTGTTTTAGTTTTATTACTGAAATTGATCCTTTAATATAACTACAAATGTTTTCGTTTTCGAAAGTAAAATTTTCAGACATTTAATCCTCCTTTATTTATACTATGTATATAAAAACAAATATTGTCAACTAATATTTAAAAAATTATAAATACATAAATACAGTAATATGATGTTAGATTAAAACCATAGAATTTTATTTAGATAAATTATATTAAATTTTAATCGAATAATATCCGGCTATAAGTTCGTACCCCCCATTCTGAAAATGGGACTTGAGCCCTGAATAAGCAATATCTTTTGTTAGTAATTGGCGAGGCTAAAGCCTCACTTCCAAAAACACAAAATTATAATAAATGGTTACGTACTTAATCTCAGCAGTAATTTATTTTATAGTGAAATTCTTTTTGAAATTTTCTTTCCAGTCATCATCCTTTATAAAATCAAGGAATTTTTTAAATACTGGTCTATGCTTTTTATCTTTTAAATATGCATGATAGGTAGTTCTATTTATTGTTAGTCCGGATACCTTAATTTCTTTAAATTTATTATATTTTAGTTCATCGTAAATTGTTAATTTTGGTAGAAAAACAGATGCTACTCCGTTACGTACTAGACTCTTTGCTACAGCCAGATCTTCTACTTCCATAAAAATATTCAAATTATTTAGTGGTATTCCAACTTTTTGTAATTCTTTTTTTAATGTCAATTCAAGACCAATATCACCTTTAATCCAAACTAGAGGCAAATTTTTTAATTCTTCTAAATTTAAGTCTGTCATTTTGTCATTATTTTTTGTAACCAAAATAATTTCGTCTTTAAAACACTCACTATTACTTATTTTTTTATTAATAATTTTATTACCGACAAAAGCAAGATCATCTCTCCCATTCAAAAGGTCATCAACAATAGTTTCCTGACTTTTATAATTATAACTATATATTGTATTTGGATTTTCTTTTTGAAATACAGATAGTGCAATTGGTAAAGTAAAAGCACAGGTTAGAGAATTTCCTGCTAAAAATATTTTTTTGGAGATTTCTTTAGTATATAGAGAAAGATTATTTTCTAGTTTTTTGATATCACAATTTATGATTTTTAATTTTTCATAGAAACTTTTACCAATATCGGTTATCTCAATAGTTCTTCCCTGTCTTTTGAAGAGGATAACGCCTAACTCTTTTTCTAAAGAATCTACATGAAAACTTATTACTGATTGGCTTATCGTTAAAACCCTTGCTGCTTCAGAAAAACTTCCACTTTCTACTATACTTATAAATACTTTTATTTTTTTATCTAATATCATATATATATAATATCATATATTTTTTAATTTAACAATTTAACAAAAAAGCTTGACTTTATATTATAGATAATTTATACTGTTTAATATCAGTTTTATAGATATGCAAATATAGGAGATGAAATTATGAAGAAAATAGTTGTTGTAGGAGCCGGTGCTGCCGGAACAATGCTTGTTAACAAACTTGCAAAAACACATTTAATTGATGAATGTTCAATTACAATAATTGATCCACACGAGATACATTATTATCAACCGGGCTTTTTATTTATTCCATTTGGAATTTATACCGAGAAGATGGTTAAGAAACCTAGAAGAGATTATATACCTAATTCAATTAAGTATATTCAATCAAAGGTTGAAGTAATTGAGCCTGATAATAATCAGGTTGTACTATCTGACAATACAAAGATAAAATATGATTTTCTTGTTATTGCAACTGGTACAAGAATTGCTCCAGAAGAAGTTGAAGGATTAACTGGTCCGGGATGGAAAAAAAATGTATTTGATTTTTATACTGTTGAGGGTGCTGTAGGGCTTAGTAAATTCCTAAGGTACTGGAAAGGTGGCAAAATGGTTCTTAATATTGCTGAAATGCCTATTAAATGTCCGGTTGCTCCTCTCGAATTTATTTTTCTTGCAGATTGGTGGTTTACAGAACAGGGAATTCGAGATAAGGTAGAAATTGAGTTTGTAACTCCTCTTGATGGTGCGTTTACAAAACCTATTGCATCAAAATATCTTGGTGACATTGTTGATCGTAAAAACATAAAGATTGTCCCTGATTTCAATGTAGAATCTGTTGACACAGAAAAAAATATAATTAAATCCTATGAAGGTACAGATGTAAACTATGATTTACTTGTTGAAGTACCTACAAATATGGGTGCTGGAATCATTGAAAAGTCAGGCTTTGGTGATGATCTGAATTTCGTTCCAACTGATAAACATACTTTACAGTCAAAAGTAAAAGAAAATATTTTTGTACTTGGTGATGCTACAAATCTCCCAAGTTCAAAGGCAGGTTCAGTTGCACATTTTCAAGTTGATGTACTTGCAGAAAATCTTGCAAGGGCTATTGATGGCAAAGAATTGCATGCTGACTTTGATGGTCATGCAAATTGCTTTATTGAATCAGGTTTTGGTAAGGGTATTTTAATTGATTTTAATTATGATACTGAGCCTCTACCAGGTAAATTTCCAGTTCCAGGCGTTGGTCCTTTTTCTTTACTTGAAGAAACAAAAATGAATCATTGGGGAAAAATGACATTTAGATGGGTTTATTGGAACCTCTTGATGAGAGGAGCAGAGCTTCCACTTGAATCTCAGATGAGTATGGCTGGGAAATTAAAATTATAAATGGGAAAATTATGGAAAACGAAATAAAAGAACTTAATAGGAAAATAGATTTTTTAACTGAGCAGGTTACAAGTCTAACTGCAAGGCTACAACCTATTGATGAATTAAAAGAAGATTTGGTTTTATTTACAAACGATGCTTTTAGTGAAGTAATAAAATTCCTATCAGAAGTTGATTTTAGCTTTAGAAGTGAAGATTTTGTTGATTTAATTAAAAATTTATTAAGGAACACAAAAAATTTCAATATGCTTATATCGCAATTACAAAGTTTTGTTGAATTATTTGAAGATGTAGCTCCACTTGCAAAAGATATGTTTGACGAAACAGTTGATAAATTTGAAGAATTTGAGAAAGCAGGGATTTTCAAGAAAAGAGATAAAGTATCAATATTTAAAATTATCAAAAAAGCAAGAAGTCAGGAAGTATTGCAAACTATTGACCTTTTACTTGACTTTGCAAAAGTATTAAATTTACCAAAAGAGCTTAATTTAAATAAAAAATAATAAGGAGATTAAAAAATGCCACAAAAAGAATTAGCAGGAAAAACAATTGACCTTGACGATAAGGGCTATATGACAGATTTCAGTCAATGGACTAAAGAAGTAGCTATTGAATTAGCTAAGGGTGAAGAAATTGATGAATTAACAGACAAGCATTGGGAAGTAATTGAATATCTACAAAAATGCAAACAAGAAAATGTTACTCTATCAATTAGAAAGGTTGGAAAATCAGGTGTTACTACTATTAAGGAATTATATGCATTATTTCCAGGTGGACCTCTGAAAAAATCTACAATGATTGCAGGTATTCCAAAACCGGCAAGTTGTATATAGTTAATCGAGAATAAAATGGAAAAAAAAGAAAAAATCAAAAAAGTTTCAATAATTTGTGCAAAAGGCAGTCTTGAAGATGTCTATGCATCACTTGTAATGACCAATGGTGCATTAATGGAAGGAATAGAAGCAAACATATTCTTTACATTCTTTGGATTAGACGCTATCAGGAAGAATAAAATGGATAAACTTCATACAGGCACAGTTGGAAATCCAGCAATGGAAATGCCTGGTGGACTACCATTCCCTACAATTCTTGGTTCATTACCAGGAGTTGAAGCTGGTGTATCTGCTATGATGAGAAAAGAAATGGATAAGTTGGATATGCCACCAGTTAGTGAATTTCTTGAGATTATTACAGCTTCAGGCGGGAAAGTATATGCCTGTTTATTAGCTATAGAAATGTTCAAATTAAAAAAAGAAGATCTTTATGATGATCTTGATGGTATTTTAACTATTGGTGATTTTTATCAGGAAGCAGCTGGTGGTCAAATAATTTTCACATGACACCTGACGACCAATATCTTGAACCAAAATATACGATTGGAGTTGCATCTAATAAATTAGGTATATCAGTTCATTCATTAAGACAATATGAAAGGGAGGGGCTTATTTTATCATTTAAGACCCCTACAGGCAGACGACTTTATTCTGACCTTGAAATCGAAAAAATCCATTGTATTAAAAAAATGCTAAAAGAATATGGATTAAATTTTGAAGGTATTAGAAGATTACTGGCACTCACTCCATGTTGGAAGATGCGTGAATGCACAAAAAAAGATGAAAGTGAATGTGCAGCTTATAAAAATTTTTCCAGACCATGTTGGGCAACTGAAGAAAAATGCCACGAGCCTCTTTCTTCATGCAGAATATGTCCAGTTTATTATAATGTTGTTGGCTGTGATGATATAAAAAAATTCTTTATTGATGATCCTATGAAGGAAAAACCAAGAAAAAAACCAGAAGAATTAAAAAATATACAAAAAAATGACAAAAACAATTATGTGATAATGTAATGCCTAAAATTTAGGTAAAAAATTAATTTTTAAGAAAAAACACTTTAGACAATTTTTCGTAATGCGAGAGATTGTCTAATTTTTTAAGAGCATTCATTGCTGCATCCTGTTCAGCCTGTCTTTTATTTTTACCCTTTCCCCTACCAATCTCTTCATCATCTAAAATTATTGTTGATATAAAAATCATATCAGGTGGTTTACCTGTTTCATCAATAATTTCATAAATTGGCAATATATTTCTATGTTTTTGAATGACTTCCTGTAATTCAGATTTATAATCGTTAATTTTAAAAGAATCCTTTTCATAATTTCTAAAAAATTCCATAAAAAAATCTAATATTGTTGAGGATGCCTTTTTAAAATTTGAATCTAAAAATATACTACCTATAAGCGCTTCTAAAGTTGATGCAATTATTCTACGGTTTTGTCTTCCTAAATTCTTTTCTTCCCCTTTACCAAGCAGGATATGATCACTTAAATTTATTGATTCAGCTATTTCAAACAAAGAACTAGTAGAAATTAAATGTGCTTTTATTTTAGATAGTTCGCCTTCAGGAAGTTTCTTAAATCTTTTAAAAAGATGTTCAGTTACTGCAAGATTTATAACTGAATCACCTAAAAATTCAAGGTTTTCATTATCAGGTTTTTTAACTTTATGACCTTCATTAAAGGATTTATGAGTTAATGCTAATTTCAATAATTCCTGGTTTTTAAAAGTATATTTAATTTTTTCTTCTAATGTTTTACTCATTTATTTTACCTTTAAAACCATCAGTGTAAGGTCGTCCTGATTTGGAACATTTTGTGCAAAAACTTCACTTTCTTTTAAAATGATTTCTTTAATTTCTGAAGCAGATTTATCAATATTATTTTCAAGCACAGATATTATTCTATCTATTTCAAACATATCACTGCTCTCATTCATAATTTCAGATAAACCATCAGAAAATAAAATCAAAATATCACCTGAGTTATATCCAATTGATATTTCCTGAACCTTATTTTCACAAAAATGTGGCACTCCAATAGCAATTCCATTTGGAAATAATTCTACAATTTTGTTTTTGTTTTTATTATAGAATATACCCTTAGTATGCCCTGCTCTTGAAAAAACAAATTTCTTTTCTGGAATATTGAATTTTGCAATACTCATTGTTATAAAAGTCACCTTATCAAATGTATCAACTAAACTATGATGAAATTCTGCTGTTAATTTTGCAGGCGAAATATCCGTTTTTCTAAGATGATTATTAACACCTTTTAATTCTGCCATATAAAAAGCAGCAGATGCCCCTTTTCCTGAAACATCAGCAATAATAAGCATTAGATAATCATCTTTCTTATAATAATAATCAAAATAATCCCCTGCTATCTCTTCAGCAGGTATATTTATTGCAGATATTTCAAATTCATTGGTTTCAAAATTCTCGTCGGGCAATAATTTTTCCTGAATAGTTCTGGCTATTCTCAACTCTTCTTCAAGTCTATGTTTTTCTTTTTCCTCTACAAGTAATCTGTTAATTCCTGAAGCCATCTCATTAAATGATTCAGCAAGATATTGGAGTTGGTCTTTTGACTTGATTTTTATTCTAAATGAAAAATCTCCATTTCTTATTTTATGAGTACCCTTAGTTAATTGATTGATTGCCTTTGTAATGACTCTTATAATTTTAAAACCAACAAGAAAAGACAAAACAATAAAAAAACCAAATATTGCGATTAAGATATAAATGATTGTTATAATACTATCATCATCTTTAAAAGGTGTTTCATTCTTCCATTTATTATACATATTTCCAATATTTAATTTAATTGGAAAAGAAGCAACACCTTCAATTGCTGATGTAGAATTATTAAAATTCAAATATTTATATGTGTAAGAAGATAAACTAACTCCAATATCGTTATCATCATGTATTTCTTTATTTTTAATATTCCCAATTACTATCAATTCTCGTTTGCCAGGTTTTCTAAATCTAACAGAATAATCACTTATCTTAGATATATAATCTGTAAAAACTTTTTGATTAATATTTTTTGCAGCTAAAATTTTAAGTTTTTTACCTTCTCTGATTACACCAAAGTATAATTTGTTGCCTAATAAAAAATATCCATTAAGTTCTTTATGGTTTTTAAATTTTTTTATATCAAAGTTTTTATGTGTTTTTCCAAGAGAATAAAAATTGCCAGTTTCATCTTTCATCATATAGCATAAAATCAAATGTTCATTTCTTTTACTTTTTTTTTCTGTTTTAACATTCAATTTTTTATCAATCCATTTTATCCTTTCTTCCAAGAATTCTTCTTGATTATCCGAAATTTCATACTGTTCAATACTGTTTTCAGCATAATCATTAAGCGATTTAAGTTGAAGGTTCATCATATTATTGACAATTGTTACTCCATATTGTCCCATTACAATGCTTGAAACTAATACAAATAGGGTTATTATAAAGAACAATGGAGTTATAACAAAGAACAAACCTGAAAAAATCAGTCGATTACGTGTTTTCCAAAGAATTTTTCTTTTTAATAATATGAGTAGCCTAAGAGCAGTAAAACCTGTAGAAATCCATAAAAAAAGCTTGAAATCTCCAAAGGAAAATACATAAGAAAGAAATGCAAAGAAGAACAATAATATATTAAAAATATCAACTTTTTTTAATTTATATCTCATTTGATAATTATAATATTTATCTTAATAGAATTCAATGAAAGTATTACTTTAATTTCATTGCATATAAGTTTTAGATTGGGTATAATAAATTTATGACAAAAAAAACTGAATTTTCTAATAATAAAAATGAGAAATTAGACGACTCAATGAAGGCTTCTTTAAAACTTGCTTTTGTTCTTTATGAATCAGATTTTGCTAAAGTATATGATGAAAATTATTATCTAATTGGAAAAATACCTGTTATTAATTCTGATATTATAAATGAAAAAGAAGATAAGCCTAAAAAAAAGCCTGTATTTATTATTGATGGCCTAGTTTTTGATTTAAAATATAATGGTGAAAAATTAGCTTCTAAAACATCAGGTGGATTCTTCTTTCTTTATAATATAAAAGGAGTTGATATTTTCGAATATTTTACAAATGATGTCTTCTCGGGTTTTGATGAAAAAAAAGAATTAATACTTTTTAAAGATATAGATAATGGAATACTCTATGGTAAAAGCTTTGATGGCAGAAGATTTGAGATTGAAGGACAGCCTAAAAACAATGACTATATAAAGTCTAATATAAAGAATTCAGCCCAAAATAGTATAAACACTAAAGAATCAAAACCTCAATTAAGTAAAATTCAAATAATAAGAATTTTAGCAGATAGATTTAAAAAAATTATCAAGAAAGATTCAATCGATGCAGAACTTTTTATTAATAAAAAACTTGATAATTCTGCAATTACTGAAGTCTTATTAAAAGTATTAGATGGTGATTTAACTTATCTAAGTGATGATATTAAAGAAGCTAAAGAGACAGGCGATAATGTTAAAATAAAACCTGGATTTAGTTCACCTAAGGTTGCATTACTTCATGAATTATTTATTAACACTACCTTAACTGGAAGAGGTGGCCACAGAGGTAATAATATGAGGTCATTTATATATGATTTAATTATATTAGATCAATATGGAAAATTATCACCAATAAATAAACTTATTACTCCAGATTCTCAAGAAAAAGGTATCGAATTTTTTAAAAAATTAAGCACTAAATACAAAGACAAGACAGAAATGATTCTAAGAGTATATAATAGCATTAAATTTGACGATGAGTATATTAATTTAATAAACAAACAAAAAAACATTAACATCTCTGCCTATAAGGCTTTTTTAATAAGTAAACTATACGAATACACAACTAGAATTGACAGAGGTAATGGTATTGCAATTATAAATGTTTCACAAACTCTTATGGATATTAAATAATCGATTCAATATAACTACCAATTTGACTAAATATTTAAGATTTTTTTATGGAATCCAGTTCAAATGGTATTCGGTATATGCTTGTTTTTTTGACAAAAATTGAGTGATTTCAACCTTTGGTTTATTTACATTATTAATTTTTAAAGCACCGAACATCCATCCTGCAATTCTATATTCAGTTGTTTCGTCAATATCTGGGAAATTAATTATTTGAAAAATAGCAGACCCTTTCATATTTTTAACTGTTTTAAGTTTACAAGGTCTATAATAAGTTGGAAGAATGTCAACAGCCTTTGAAATAATAATGCCAGGGGTTATTATTTTAAAAATTAATTTTTTTAAACCTTTTACACCTAATTCTACACTATAATTACCAAATTCCCATCCAGCTTTTTTATAATCATTATTATAAAATAATTGAGCAATACTAGCCATTGGTTCAATAAGAATTTGTTTTAATGGGTACCAACTTTTATCATTAATAGGTGAACCATATATAAGTCTTGCTTCAGAAGATAATGATTCTAACCAAGTATTTAGAGCATTTTTACCAAATTTTTGTACTAAAGCGATTGGTACAGTTTGTACAGCTGAACCCCTTACTTCCATAATAGAATCATCAATTTTCATAATATAATATTATATTGTAAAATATATAGCTTTGTCAAGATTGCAAAAATAACTGCTAAAGGCTATAATATAATATGAAAAAAAAAATTCTTTTTTTAGAAAAAGTTATTGAAACATCAATAATTCTACCGGATTTGCTTTTAAATAACGATTTTGAGATAGATGCTATATCTTCCATAAGTAAAGCTGTAAAATTAATTAAAAAAAACATTTATAATCTAATATATTTAAATATTGAGTTTTTAGAAGTGAATATTATTTCTTTATTTGAAACTCTGATAAACAAAAAATATTCAGGTCAAATAATCTTCTCAGGTGATTATAAAAACCCAATAGTAATAAAAAAAATTAACTATTTTAAAACATTAAATGTATTAATAAAACCTTTTGATAATGCTTGGTTAAGAAATACAATTAATAATCATTTAAAAACAGGGCAATCTATTGGAAATAATTCATCGAAAGCCCTATCTCTATTTTTTATTTTAAAAATAATTAATTTTTATAAAGAGAGTATTACACTCAAAATCAATTTTAGAAATAAAAAAGGTCTTATTGTAATTGAAAAAGGTATAATAGTCCATTCAAAATTTGATAATAAAGAAGGACTTTATGCTTTAAAAAATATGATTGAGATAGAGATACCATTAGGTGAAAAAGAAATTTCAATAAGTACTCCAGGATTTTTTATTAAAAAAGACACAAATATAAACCTTAATTCTGTACTTGAGTCTTATGAAAATCCAGAAAAGAATACAGAAATTATTAAATATGGTCAATCTGTACAATATTCTCCTTTTATATTATTTATGGTTGAACATTTGAAAAAATATACAGTTAGCTCAGATAAAATAATTAAGGAAACAATCTCAGAAATGGGATTCTCTATTGAAATATTTCCAATGAGTGGAGAAATTGATTTAATTATGAATGTCAGCAAGAAAATTATCGAATCAGATTATCAAACTGAATTTAAAAATTTAATGGTAAATTATTTAAAGAAAAGACAATAGA
>JAOZTV010000385.1 GCA_029939015.1 Candidatus Aminicenantota bacterium | reverse complement strand
AAGTCTAAACCCAATACTAAAAAGACTATCTGACGGAGATTTATGGTCACGATTAGAGATTCTTATGTCAGATGCAATATTATAACAGCTACCTCCACGAAAAACTCTATTTAACCCTGATTTAGGACCTTTAGGATTCTTTTCCGGGGAAATTGAATAATAATTTTTACTATAAGAATCGGAACACCACTCCCAGACATTTCCTAACATATCGTATAAGCCATAATTATTTGCCGGTTTCTGACCTACCGGCTGGGTTTCATCATTCGAGTTTTCACTATACCAGGCAATTAGATTAATATTATCATTTCTTTCGCCTTGTATCTGTCCTTTGCAAGCCTTCTCCCATTGGGCTTCTGTAGGTAAACTAACATTTTTACCTGTTTTTTTTGAAAACCATTTACAAAAAGCATCTGCTTCATACCAGGTGATATTTACAATGGGATGGTTTTTTTTAGCTAATTTTCGTTTTGATAGTTTGCATTTACCTGTATCAATACAAAATTTATTGTATAAATCTAATGTAACTTCATATTTAGACATATAGTATGTGTCTAAATATACTGAGTGAACTTTTCTTTCATCAGCTTCGCCTTTTTGAAATCCCATTTCAAATAAACCTGCTGGAATTTTGACGAATTCAACTTCCATAACATTTATGATATTATCACTCTCTTTTGGAGAAATTTTCTCTACAGGATTAATTATTTTAGGTTTTTTTTCCTCTTTGAGCAGTTCTTTATTTATTGGAATGTTTTTTACAACCTGCTTATCATTATTTATTAATAATATTAAAAGCAAGGCAATAATTAGAACAGCAAGGATTAGTGAAAGTTTTTTTATTAGAATATTTCTTTTAATATTTACAGTGTTTTCTTCTTTATCTTTATGGTTTTCAATTGATACAGGTTTATGTTTTTGATCTTTTATAGGCTTTTTATAGCTTTTTGGATTATCTATTAAATCTATAAGTTCTTTGCTTGTCTCTGGTCTATCCATAGGGTCTTTTGCCATTAATGAATTTATTATATTTTGATATTTTGAAAGATGAGCCGGTAATTCAGGTATTGGATCCTGAACATGCTGAATTGCTACAGCAATACTGTCGTCTGAATCATAAGGTATTTTACCAACAAGCATTTCATAAAAGAGAACACCCAATGAATATATATCAGATCTTCCATCAAGTTTTTTACCTCTTGCCTGTTCCGGACTCATATAGTGAGGTGTTCCTATACTCATATTTGTTTTAGTAAGTTTTGATACTGCATCCATTGTTCTTGCAATACCAAAATCAACAAGAACAGAGGTTCCGTCTTCTCGGAACATTATATTATCAGGTTTTATATCTCTGTGAATAATCCCTTTTTTGTGTGCATAATCAAGCGCTTTTCCAATTTCTTTTATAATTTTTATTGCTTCTTGAGGTTCTATACTGCCTGCCTTTTTTATCATATCTTTAAGACTTAATGTTAAATATTCCATAGTGAAATAGTATATATCTTCACCTGCCTGCCCAACATCATGTATTGAAACAATATTAGTATGTCTAAGACCGGCAGCAGTTTTTGATTCTATTAAAAACCTATCTGTTAGGTTTTGTTCATCAGTTAAAGATCTTAAAAGAACTTTTAAGGCAACTTCTCTCTCAAATTTTTCTTCTAATGCAAGATATACTCTTGCCATACCACCCTTACCAAGTTCTTTTAAAATTTTATATCCGGATATTTCCGGGAGCTTAACCATCATACTTCTCCTGTTTTTTTTTATAAATTAGAATAATAAGTACTATCAATATAATTATCAGTATTATAAAAAGTATATAAATAATCTTTTCTTCTTTCTTCTTCCTTCGTTCTTCTTTTTTTCTTAACTTTTCTGTTTTAATTTGCGTTTGTATCTTTTTTTTTTGTATTTCTAATCTAATTTTTCCAAGTAATTTTGTTGATATTTTTGATTTCTTGGCTGATAAATAAGATTTTTCACTTTCGATGAATCCGCCAATATATGGAATAGTTATTTTTAAATTATGCCATTTACTATCCATTTCATAAATGGTTTTAAATGCAATAACTAATTGTGAATGAAGTAAAAGCGATATCTTCCTATAGATATCTATGAGTTGGTCAGGTTTTGGTGCATTATAGAAATTGCCATGAGTTTTTTTTGCTATCTTCTTTAGCATTCCCGTATCAATTTTATTTCCAAGACCTATTGTGTAAATAGGAACTTCAATAGAATTTGCAAGAGAAATAATATCTGACAATTTTTTACTACTTTTATTTTCTTTGCCATCTGTAAGTGCAAGAATTATTTTTACTGAATTCTGAGGTGTTTTTTTTAGCAGTTCAAGACCTGTATATAAGGCATCTAAAAATGCAGTATCACTTCCGACAATAGTATTTTTGATAAATGATTCAATCTTTTTTTTCTCCATCAAAAAGTCACTAACCAAATTCACATTTGTATCAAATTCAATATAGGCAGTGTTATCACTGCCTATCATCATCTTAACAAAGCTAATTGCCCCATCTTTTGCCATTTTTATGGCATCCCCCTTCATACTCCCACTCTTATCTATAATAATTACTGTATAGATTGGAGTTTTTACAGTATCAATAGCTTTTACACTGATAGGTAAGACCTCTTTTTTGTTTTCAAAGAGTTTCATCTCCTTGATGTCTAAGGGGATTGGCGTTCCCCACTTATTCTCAATTGATATTGTCAGTTTTATTTTTGGAAAACTTTTTAAGATAATTTTATTGATTTTTAACTGCTGATAAAAGTGGGGTACAAAAAGCATAAAAAATAAAGCAAAAAAACAA
>JAOZTV010000384.1 GCA_029939015.1 Candidatus Aminicenantota bacterium | reverse complement strand
GGAAATAATATAATTACAACAGGTATGGATTTAGAGAATAATATTAATTTAATCCCAAAGTATAGATACCTTTACGAGTCATATAAAATTGATCCAGAAGGACTCCTCTTAATTTATGGTAATATGGATGCAGAGGATAAGATTGTATGTATTCTTGATTTTGAATGTCCAGGGTGTAAGTTTACATGGGAAATGTTAAGAGAAGAATTAGTTAATAAAAATGTGGCAGTTTATCTTTTGCATCTCCCCTTGCCATCACATAAAAAATCCGTTTTGTTTTCAAAAATTCTTGAAGCAGGATTTGAATTTAAAAACAATTTTCTTGATCCTCTCTTTTTTGAAGACTTTAATAAAAAGACAGATAATGAGATTATAGATTATTTTGCAGAGATGACAGATAATCCAGGAAAATTCATAAAACTTGTAAATTCAGAAAAAATAAAAAAAAGAATTGAATCTCAGGTGCTGAGAGCATTGTCAATGGGAATCAATTCAACACCAACGATATATATTAATAATAAAAGAATTTCAGGGTTTTTCCCAGGCCTTCTGCTGTTTGCTTTGAACGATATTTAATAATATTTAATATAATTTTATATATTATGATATATTTTTATATTGTGAGAATATGTGTGATTAAAGAGATTGCATTCGACAAATAATATTGAAACATGATAATAATAAAAACAGAAAAGGAGATAGTAATGATCAAAAAAAAAAGAGGGATTAGATAAACTTTCACAGCCAGAAAAGATCAGGTTAATGCCTGGTGTGATCATCATGGTCTTGCTGATATTAATCAGATTTATAATCCTGATGATCTTTTTAGTGACTATTATGACAGGTATTATGGGTGGGCTTTTCTTATGTCTGGTCATTATTATATGGTGGGTGTTTTTCAGCCGGGCACCTGGAATTAAACGGTGGGGAGGGTGATAATGGTGTTATCAAGATATTTGAACTATTGAAGGACCTAACAAAGATGAGGTTTTTGGATTGATCGCTGAAATTTCTGTTACAGATTCAGGAAATATATTAATTTAAAGACCAAAGAGGAAAAAATCATCACAGATTTTAAAACCTTTAGAAGTGGTGTGATAAATAAAGGTAGAGTGAGAGCGCTGCAGTCATACCGACAATTACACCTGTAATGGTAGTAGGACAGCATAAGAATAAGATATATTACGGCATGAATAATGAGCTATAAGATTCATGTCATTGATCTTAATAAAAAAGAATATACATCATTTATGCTTGAATCAAAAGTAAAAACAATACCTCAGAAAGAAAAAGAAAATTATATGATTGCTTTAGTAAAAGGACTTGCTCCTGATGTGATAGCCATTAGAATTGCCAAAACACTTCCTAATATAGAGACATATTATCAAAACATTGAATCATATAATGATAACCTCTATGTTTTTAGATCACATTCTATACCTGTTAATTATCAAGCTATTGATATTTTTAATTCGGAAGGTAGATATTTATATAAAGGCACTATTACTGTTGATAAAGATTATACAATAATTACCGGCCCCTTTCAACGGTGTGTGGAAATACCCGCCATTAATCTGAATGCAAGCCCCGGTTGATTGATAGCACTGTCCGCATCTGAATAAGTATAGCTCTTTCTGGAGTTAACATTCTCATTATTCGGATAGTATGTGGTATCATGACCTTGCAGATGAGAGGAAAAAAAATAATCCATTCCTGCAGTGATGTGAAAGTTCAGCTTTCTGTTCATGGGAAAATAGGTTTCAATACCTCCTCCAACACCCCAGGGATCACTTGTGATATTAAAGTCTTCATTGCCCCCCACATATTTAAAACGTCCGGTAAACTTCGAATGCCTGAAACCCAAATAATATCTGGGGTTGGGCAGGAATTTTATGTTAAGCGGATGGGAAACATCAATTCTAAAATTAAGACTCCTTCCTGTTGTTTCCGGAACCCCATTGGTCGCATTATTGATAAAGATCTTTCTTGCCAGAGCAGCATTTCCCGGGTTCATCCAGCTCATTCCAACTGAAACTTTCAAATCCAGATGAGATCTGGACAAGAACTGCTTTAATGTTCCAAAAACCGAAACACCGGCGCCATTATCAAATCCGGTATCCACACCAAATTTATGTTTTTTTCCATCCATTGAAAAATAAAGCATTAGGATACATATAAAGACAAATATTCTATTGATACGCATGAGACCTCCCCTTATCCCCTAAAGGTTAGTGTAAAAAAAAACCAATGTCAACTTTTTTATTTGTATATGGACCTTATACAGCGCTTTTGAATTGACATTATTTGAAATATGATCCTATTATAGGGCAAAGGCGAGGAATTTCAAGTCCATCAGAAATTTATATTTTTTTTACTCCCAACATTGTCTGTTATAAAAATATTTCAACCTGAATTATGACCTCTTCCACCATCCCTGAATGTGATTTTGCCTGACATCAAATTCCATAAAACACCAGTGAATATTATCCTTACAGAATCAGGAATCAGAAGACCTATCAACTGGTTGAGAATATAGATGCCAAAGAATTGAATATAGTTATTTATAAAATTAAAATTACCCAATAAAAAGTTTTTATATAATATGATACTAAATAGTAAAGGAGTATGAAGTTTTTATCCCGTTAATATTCTCGATTGTTTTTAAAAATTCAATGACACATTTTCTCCAAAAAGAATTGGAGAATTAAATGGGCAGTAGGTTTAGCTGTTCACCTTAAAGGAGACAAGGTCCCATGGCATATGCATAATATTTGATTTTATAGGATAATTTATTTTTCTATTGCAATTAAAAACTAATAGTTTTAA
>JAOZTV010000091.1 GCA_029939015.1 Candidatus Aminicenantota bacterium | reverse complement strand
GCATCAATATAGGTACCAATAATAATTGATTCTAGTTTAGCATAACCAGCATCTTTAAGTTCGGATTTCAATCTTGTAATGTTTATCTCACCAGTTTTGGGTATAAAAGTATTTTGCTTTCCCATTCTTAATTCTTTTAATCTAAAGCCATTTTCAAATAAATAATATGATATTCTGTCTTGAAGATATCTTCCTAATGGTTCTGCCTCATCTAATTCATTCAGATTGACAAAGGTCAAAACGCCTGTTTCTTTGTTTTTCAAAGAGGGCACACGCAGCGAATCATTAAGCATTAATCCCATTTTTTTAACAGGAATTACCATCCCAGTATTACTGGATATCCCTTTAAATAAGGAACAGGCACTAATCATAAAGACAGCCAATATTAATAGTAATAGTTTTCTCATCAATGAGTATATCGGATAATTTTCAGAAAAGTTTAAAGTCAAATTTAGCTAATTGGAAAACTCACCCAGAAGTGATCGTATTTTTAAAAGCAAATGCCTTGGTTTAAAAGGTTTCTGGATGAAATCAGTTTTGCCATGATCCAAAATTGTTTGAATATTATCGTCCATTGAGTAACCTGAATTAACCAAAACCTTTATTTCTGGATTCATTACTCGTAATTTTTTAAAAGCAATATTGCCACCCATGTTTGGCATTGACATATCTAAGATAACCAAATCTATCTTATCTTTGTGTTCAGAATATTTTTTTAGCCCTTCAATACCATCATAAGCTTCGATTGTAGTATATCCACGCTCTTTTAAAATATTTACAAGTAAAGTTCTATGTACTTCTTCATCGTCAACAATCAATACTGTTTCATCTCCAACTAATAATTGTGAAATATTTTTAGCATCTGTAGTTTCAGATTTTAATTCAAGAGGGTACTTGTTCTTTTTAGTAAGCGGAAAAAAGAGATTAAAAACTGTGCCTTTCTTATCAATACTTTTTACATTTAAAGCACCATTATGGTTTTTAATCACACCATAAACCATCGATAAGCCTAAACCTGACCCCTTTGTTGTTGTTTTAGTAGTAAAGAAAGGATCAAATATTCTTTGGAGATACTCCTCTTTTATGCCAAAACCATTATCCTCTATTGAAACATTCAAATAATTACCTTCTTTTGATACCAACTGAAATGTTTTCTGTTTATCTATAGAAAGTTTAACTATTTTTAAATTAATATTTATTAGACCTCCATTCGGCAACGCATCTCTTGCGTTTAGGCATATATTCATAATTACCTGTTGAATTTGAGATGCATCTGCTTCAATAAATATTGACGGTTCAAGTAAATTACGCTCAATTTTTATAGACCTGTCTATTATAGGACTCAATAAATTAATAACCTCATCGATAATATCATTAATATCAATTAGAGTCACTTTGTACTTTCCTTTCCTTGCAAATCCCAATAGTTTTTTAGTTAAATCCGCTGCTCTTTCGGCACTTTTTTCAATTGTATTAATATATTTTGAAAGTTTTTTATCATCTACCAATGACCTTTTTAATAGGTTTGCATAACCTAAAATCCCACTTAGAATATTATTAAAATCATGGGCAATACCTCCAGCAAGTAAGCCTATTGATTCCATTTTTTGTGATTGCACTAATTGAGACTGAAGCCTATGCTGATCTGTAATATCTCTTATTATCCCTCTATAACCAATTGTCTCATTTTTGTTATTCTTTATAAGATAAGAGCTTTCAATAACAGTCAAAATCTCACCGTTCTTTCTTTTAATCTTACTCTCGAAGTTCTTAACAAGCTCTTCTTTTTTCATTAACTCCTTGAATTCACTTCTTCTTCCACTATCAATATAAATATCTTTTTCAATGTTTTTTCTGGAAAGATCCTTAATAGTATTATAACCAAACATTTCTAATCCTGCCTTGTTAATTGACAGAAACATTCCATCGGGAGTTGAGGTAAAAATACAATCAAGAGACTCTTCAAAAAGAGACTGATAACTAAGCAAAGACTCTTTCAGCTGAATGTTTTTTTTATAAATCTCTTTTTTAAGAAGTTTTGAAACTCTAATTTCTTTAAAGAATTTCCTAAACAATATACTTGAAATTAACAATGAAAATAAAACAATTAATGCAAACCAATAGGTAAGGTAAAACGGAGAGACTACTTCTATTTGATCTCTA
Source organism: Candidatus Aminicenantota bacterium (assembly GCA_029939015.1). GTDB lineage: Bacteria > Acidobacteriota > Aminicenantia > UBA2199 > UBA2199 > JAOZTV01. Next base: position 7,982 of record JAOZTV010000091.1, on the reverse strand, counting down.
ATAATAATATCACTTTCATAAGCACTTCCATTTAAAGCCTTTAAATGAAATGAATAATTCCCAATTGGAAGATTATCATATCTGATATACCCGTGACGAAGAGTTTTCTCATTCCATTTTTTATCATATCCAATTAGTTTATAAAAATATTTTAAAGGTCTATTATCTATAAAAGATATACCTTTAAAAAAAAATTCTATCGTATTATTTCCAGTTAGCTTAATCTCTTTTTTTTTTACAATATTACCATTTGCCTTAATATTTGATATTTTTAAAAGTGGTTTTGGATAGGAAATGTCTATCAGGTTAGGAGTATATTTAGAAGTACCAATATCCATTCCAATCCATACATTACCCAGACTATCTAGATAGCCACCACCTCTATTCGCTTCAATACCAACCAATCCATCAATATGAGTATAATGTTTATATGTCTTATTATTAAATTTTATTACACCATTTTTTGTACCAACCCAATAATCATTTTGCTTATCTTTTATTATAAAGTAAATAGGAGTGGTAATTTTCCAGCCTAATTGAGAAAATAATTGAAGTTTGCCGTTTTTTAATTCTAATAATCCTCCTGTACTTCCAATAAGTAGAGAACCATCATTATATTTCATAACTGCATAGGTTGAATTAAAATTTTTATTCTTTGAATAATATCTTTCCCATTTGTTATTTTTTAAACTTAATACTCCAGATGTAGATGCAAAAAACAATTCGTCATCGTCCATAACAAACATTTTACGAATATAATAATTTTTTTTAATTGCAGGTTTAGCTAAAGACAATATATTATTTTCCAATACCCATATACCTGTTTTTCCTGCAAGCCAAATTTTATTTCTTTTATCTTCTGCAATAGTAATATACTCTTTATTTGAGTCTGGAGGCCAATGCCTTATAAAATTATAATCCTTACTTGTATCAAATAAGAATAAACCAGCTGAGCCAGCTGCAACCCACATCATTTTCTTGCTATCTATAAGAATATCAAACACTCTGGAACCAAAATAATTTTTCTTAATAAATCTATTCAAATTAATATGTTTATTATTTTTTTTATTTTTTATTGTCAAACCATTATTATGTCCGAAAACCATAATATTTTTTGATATCTCTGCAATTGCCGTAACTTCATTTTCTAACAACCCATTCTGCCTGCTATAATTCTCAAATTGCATTGATACAATCTTATTGAGCCCTCTTTTTGTACCTGTCCAGACGATATGTTCTCTGTCTTGAAAAAGTGATGTAATTCCTCTAGTAGTTGTTCCATTATTTATATCTAGAGGTTTAACCATATTATTTCTCAAATCAAGAAAATATAGGGCATTTATATTTCCAAAAAAAAGTTTCCCACGTTTATCATATTCAATTATTGTCTTTCTAAAATCAATAAAATCACCCATATCCTTACTTATTAAAAAATCCAGAATTTTAATCCTTTCAAACTGTCCATCAGAATATTTACCTATCCAATTTGAGCCTGAAAGCCATATTACTCTTTTATTATTTATATTAGAAACTCTTATCCCGGTAAGCCCAACACCCTTTTTAGGCAAAGCTTTATTTAAGCTATTATCAATTAGTTTATCAGATACAATTGAAATACCTTTAGAGGTTAATACATAAAACTCATTATTGAAAACATCAATTGAAAGAATATCATTGTCCAGTAATCCATCATTTTTCAAAATATTTTTCCATTTACCAGTTTTATATATGTAGAGACCGCTATGATAAGTCCCAAAACCAAATGCCAGATGTTTATTGTTTTTAATAATAGCTGCGCCAGTTACTATTATATTTTTCTGCAATACCGGCCCATCTATTTTTCTCCAAACTTTATTATTATAAAAAAAACCGCCCATATTCAGCCACTTATTAAAGGTGTAAATTATTCCCTCATTATCAGATATAATACATTTAATATTCGAAGCAATATCACTATCTTTGACAATTTTATGAAGCTTCCATGTTAGATTATCAAATTCTAAAACACCAATATTTGAAGTAAACCACATTTTGCCAGAAACATCCTGTGTCATATTATATATTACACTTGAAGGCAATCCATTTTTAACAGTATATTTAAAAATATTATAATTTTGAGTAAATAGAGGAGTATGGTAAAAGATTATAATTAAAATCAAAATCACAATTAAACGATATCTTTTTAACATATTAGTATTGTATAAAACTTAACAAATAAAAGCAAGAAATTATTGAAATTTTATTTAATAATAACTTCAATAAGCATATACCAGAGAGGTATTGTAAAAAAAGATAAGAGGGTTGTAATAGTAATTATTCCTGACATTAGGTCTCTGTCAATATCTATAAAATCAACAAAAAACACACTCATTGCTGCTGTTGGCATTATTGACTCAAGCAAGATAACTTTAATTGTCAATTTGTCCATTGAAAATAATAAATCTGCGAAGAACACCGTCATTAATCCTAAAGCGAAACCCAAAATCAGACGACTAAATGAGGTTATCATAGCAATTTTTAATGCAGATATTTTCATTTTTATTTTAAAATTTAAACCAATTGTAAATAATATCATTGGAATTGTTAGAGCAGCAAAATCACTTATGAAACCCCATAGTAAATTGGGTATTTCAAATTCAAACACATTCATAAATATTCCCATTAATGCGGCAAGGACAGGCATAGTTGCCTTATTTAACATAATTATAATGAATGTTCTTTTTTTGACCATTTCATTTTTATTAGTATTTTTCATCCTAAAAAAAAGCAATAAAAAACCCCAGAATAAAAACACAGGCCAGAAAAACATTGTAAAAAATACCGCCCTTGTAAATGCCTGTTCTCCATAAAAAGAATTAATTATTCCCCAACCAAGGAAGGCATAATTGCCAATAAATGCAGAAAAAACAAATGTGTTCTTAAGTTTTGCGTCAAAATTAAAAAGAACACCAAAATGTTTTGAAATTAAATAAGCTATACTTGCAAATAGACCGGTTATAATAAAAAATGAAAAAACTGAGGGATAGATTTGTTCGAGGCTACCAACATTTGCCTTATATAAACTTTTAAATATAAGAAAAGGAACAGTAATTTGAATAATAAATTTTCTAAGACTTACAACTTCAGTTTCTTTAAATATATTAATAATACTAATAAAGTATCCAAATGCAATAGGAAGAAAAAAGGGGATAAATATTGAAATACTAATAGTGTTTTACCCCTCTACTTAATCACAGCATAAGTTGGAGGGTTTCCCTGCCTGAATAAAATTGATTTATTTCGTCCTGCATTCTTTGCCTTATACATTGCCTTATCGGCATTATCAATCAATTCCTGATGGTCTTTAATATTAATCGTAGCTTCAGCAATTCCGATACTTACCGATAGTGAAATTTGTTCTCCAGTATGACTTGTGAATTTATGGTTTTCAATAAGCTTTCTAAGTTTTTCTGCAACAAAAACAGCCTCTTCAGAACGACTTTGACTTATTATTACAACAAACTCTTCTCCTCCATATCTGCATGCCATATCTATTGATCTTAAATTAGAAAGCAATACTCTTCCTAATTCTGTAAGAACCTTTGAGCCGGTAATATGCCCATAAGTATCATTTACTTTTTTAAAAAAATCTATATCTAAGAAAAGTAACGAGAATGGAAGTGACTTTGGAATATTTGAAAATAATTTTTCCAATTCTTTTAACATTGATTTGCGGTTATAAAGACTGGTCAAGTCGTCAAAAGTAATCCTCTTATATAATTTCTCGTGATATTCACCAACTTCCATGTCAATTATTTCAAACCTTAGGATTGTTTGTCCAATTGTTATTTTATCACCATTTTTCAACTGTTTTCTTTCTATAAACTTACCATTAATCATAGTACCATTTGAGCTTTCCAGATCAATTAATGTAATGGAAGACTCTGTATTAATAAGAAGACAATGCTTCCTGCTGACAGCCTTATCGCTTATACAGATATTAGTGTTATCTTCTCTACCAATAGACATCACAGGCAGGGTTAATTTGAAAATCTTGCCTGTATCTGTCCCATCCAGAATAATTAGAGTCGGTGTTTTTGCCAGTTCATTAAAATTTGGAACTACTGCATTGAGTATCTGTGTGCTTCCACCATCAAACCCTTTTTTATTTTTTCTTTGTTTATCAATACTCATAATTCTATTTTATTATTTTTTATTAAAAAAAGCAATTGTCCGTATTCCTTCATATAACCTGCAATTAACTCAGAGTCTTTGCCAAAACCGGTAAATATATCAACCCTTCCCGGGGAGCGGATAGCACCACCTGTATCCTGATTTAAAACAAATGAAATAAATTCTTTCCATTCTATAAGTTCATCTTTTTCGTTAAAAACCGGTATTTTTGTTTTTATAAAACATAATGCACCTCTTGGAAAAATGTTTTTATCTGTTGCAATACTTCTAAATGGAGTAAGCGGAACGCCAATTGAGCCTATAGGCCCCTCTGTTACTTCTCTAAAAAAAACATATGATGGATTATAATTAAATATTTTCTGAATTTTTTCTGGATTATCTTTGAGAAATTTTCTGATACTCTGCATAGAGACGTCTTTTAATTCCATATAATTATTCTCAACCAGATACCTGCCTATTGCCCTGTATGGATGACCATTGCTCTCACTATAATTAACTCTGACTGAACTGCCATCGTCCATCTGAACTATGCCCGAACCTTGTATTTGAAGAAAAAAAAGCTCAATTTGATCATCAACCCAGAGTATTTCAAGCTTTTTATCATTTAAGGCATTTTTATTATCAATTTCATCTCTTGAATAAAAAGGAATAAGCTTATTTGCCTTAGTCAATCTTCCTTTAAGTACTTTATGAATTTCTTTTTTATCTTTAAAAAATATGAAATTTTTCAAGTCTATTCTGACAAGATCCTCCGGTTTTTTATATATTGGGTATTTATAAATATCTGATTGTTTACGAGATCCTGACAAACCTGCCTCATAATATCCAGTAAATAATACTTTCTCTGCATTACTATTATAAAAGGTATAGTTTTCTTTAACATAATTAAAAAATTTTTCACTAAATCCAAGGGCTTTTAGTTTTTCTTTAAAATCTTCTAAACTGTCTTTAATCTGTTTTATTGAATATTTGTCTTTTCCAAAATTAATTATATTTTTTTCTTCTTTTTTATTCAGATAAATAAGACTATTTTCAATTGCTATAATAAGTGAAGAGGGATCATTCTCATCTTTTAACTCTGGTGAATAAACTTTAGATAAGGAATTTTCAGAAGTCCATATTTTTTTTTCTTCTTTATCTGTTTTTATTAAAATATAAATTAATCCTGATACTAATAAGACTATAATAATTATAAGTATTTTCTTCAATGAAAAACTTCCTTATTTACCCATTTTTTTCATTAATTTTGCCCAGGTATCTCTCATAGAAACTGTCCTGTTAAATACTAAATTGTCTTTTGTTGAGTCTTTCTGATCCAAGACAAAATAACCCTGTCTTAAAAATTGATAATTGATTGTATCGTCTGCATCGGATAATGAAGGCTCCAATTTACAGTTTTTTAAAACTATTATTGATTCAGGATTGATATTTCCTCTTAATTCTGAATTTTCAAGTTCAGATGGGTTTTCCATATTAAATAATTTATCATAAAGCCTTATTTCTGCTGAAACAGCATGTTTTGCAGATACCCAATGTGATGTTCCCTTAACCTTTCTGCCATCATCTGACCAACCACCCTTTGTTTTTGGATCATAAGTACAACCAATTTCAGTAATATTACCGGCCTCATCTTTTTCTACTCTTATACATTTTACGTAAAATGCATGTTTCAATCTAATCTCTTTACCAGGAGACAATCTGAAATATTTTTTGGGAGGATCTTCCATAAAATCATTTTTTTCAATGTATAGATATTTTGAAAATGGAATTTCTCTCTCCCCCATTTCAGGGTCTTCAGGATTATTGATAGCTGGAAGCATCTCGACTTTATCTTCAGGGTAATTATCAATAACCAGTTTTAGCGGTTCCAAAACGCCCATTACACGTTTTGCATATTTATTCAAATCTTCTCTAATACAATAATCAAGAAAAGCAATGTCAACGATACTATTGCTCTTAGCAATTCCAATTTGGTCTGCAAACATTCTAATTGCTCCAGGGCTTACACCTCTTCTTCTAAGTCCGGAAATCGTAGGCATTCTCGGGTCATCCCAACCATCAACAATTCCTTCATTTACAAGATATAGGAGAGTTCTCTTGCTCATAACTGTATAGTTAATATTCAATCTTGCAAACTCAATCTGCTGAGGATGTTTCTCCGTTTCCAATGTATCCAAAATCCAATCATAAAGTGGCCTATGGTCTTCAAATTCAAGAGTACAGACAGAGTGCGTAATACCTTCAATTGCATCTGATATACAATGAGTATAGTCATACATTGGGTAAACATTCCATTTGCTTCCTGTTCTATGATGATCAATTTTTCTTATCCTGTATATTACCGGGTCTCTCATATTAATATTTGGAGATGACATATCTATCTTTGCTCTGAGAACCTTTGAACCCTCATCAAATTCTCCATTTTTCATTTTTTCAAATAAACTAATATTTTCTTCAATAGTTCTATCTCTATATGGACTATTCTTCCCGGGTTCAGTTAATGTGCCCCTATACTCCCGCATCTCTTTACCTGATAAATCACAAACAAAAGCTTTACCCATTTTTATCAAATCCAATGCATAATTATATAATTTATCAAAATAATCAGAGGCAAAGTAAAGCCTGTCGTCCCAGTCAAAGCCGAGCCATTTTACATCATCCTTTATTGAATCAACATATTCAACATCCTCTTTTTCAGGATTTGTATCATCAAATCTAAGGTTACAGAATCCATTATACTCTTTGGCAAGCCCAAAATTAAGACATATTGATTTTGCATGACCTATATGTAAATAACCATTTGGTTCAGGCGGAAATCTTGTATGCACCTTTCCGTCATTCTTATTATTTTCAATATCTTTATCAATTATCTGTTTAATAAAATGTGTTTGAAGTTCAGTTCCATTTTTTGCTTTATTTTCTTCCATTTATGTCCTCCTAAATTATTTATTTCTTATTTTTTATCAATTGGTCTATATGATTTTTCAAACATAGAGGCTATCATTTTTTTAGGCAAAAGCCTCTGCATTATATCTGCAATTTTATTCATTAGACCTGGTATAACATGTACCTTCGCATTTTTAAATGCAATAATTGCTGTTTTTGCAACCTTTGAAGCATCCATATTAAATATATTATTCTTCCCAAATTTATCTTCTAATCCTGACGATTGAACCATCTCAGTTTTAATTCCTCCTGGAGAAAACAAAGTAATATTCACATTATTTTTAATATTTTCACCAATTAAAGCCAGAGTAAATCCAGACAAACCATGCTTTGATGAACTATAAATTGCCTGATATGGCAAAGGCATTAGCCCAGCCATTGAACTAATATTTAAAATTCCGCCACTACCTTTCTTTTTGAAATATTCAAGAAATAATAACGAAGTTTCAACCACTGTTTTATAGTTGAGATTAATTATCTTTTCGTATGTTTTCATATTTGAGGCAGACGCTACTTCATAAGCAGTTAAACCTGCATTATTTATAATTGCATATATTTCTTCTGTTCCTGTACAATAATCAAAAAGCTCTTTACCTGCACCATCTATACTCAAATCTGATGTAAATAATTTCACCTTAGAATTAGTAGTACTCTCAATCTCATCTTTTAAGATTTCCAATCTCTCGGTTCTTCTTGCAATAATAAAAACATTAGCTTTTTCCATTTTTGACAGATAGAGAGCAATTTCTCTGCCTAATCCACTTGAAGCACCAGTAACAATAACCCATTTATTCTCAAAATCCATTTTCTTCATAGTCTTATTATATCCCAAATAGAATGATTTTAGCAACACGACACATTAA
>JAOZTV010000383.1 GCA_029939015.1 Candidatus Aminicenantota bacterium | reverse complement strand
TGCAAGCAATTGCTTACTGATAGTCTTTGTCAATGGATATAATCTCGTCCCAAACCCACCTGCAAGAATAATTCCTTTCATTTATCTCTCCTGTTTATCATCCTTTTTAAGACACCCTTTCCAAATTGCCTCTCCAATTACTCCTGCAGCTCCAGTATAGAACGAGGCACCTCTTCCAACACCATTCCTATCCTCCCATTCAAAAATGTTCAAATTCTTAATGTTTTTTTTTACAATTTCCTTTAAATAAGTCAAAGCTTTTGTTCTAAAACCTTTTTGAAAAAGAGCATTAATAAGTCTTGCCCCTATCCAATCCCATGACCCACCATTTTGATAAGACCACTGCTTACTCAGCAAGGGATGAGGGAAAAAGCTTTCTGGATATGGGGGCAAAAGAGTATAAGACACAGATTTCAAATTGTATTTTTTTAATCTTTTGTCAAGTATTTTAATAAATTTTTTTATTTCAGAATAAGTCATTAAACCCGCTAATATTGCTTCTGCATTTCCACCAACAGCCAAAATTTCTTTCTCCATTTTATAGTATTCATCGGTTGAAGGAGTAATATGGCTTATAAAATAGCCTTTGTCCTTTAAAAAGAGATGTTTTTTTGTTCTATTCTTTAAACTATTTAATCTTGATGACCATAAAAGAGTTGTGTCATTATTTTTCAAATATTTAGACATTATTATAAATTTCTCAATTGCCTGAATATATTTTGCCTGAACGTAAACAGAAATACTCGGTAATGATAGTTTTGATAGTTTAACAGCTCTTTGATCTGGATAGGATTTTTCAACATCTCCCCAATCTGCTGTAAACCCATTTAAAACCAAACCAAATTTCTTGTCAAGTTTATTTTTCCATACCCATCCTAATGCAGCTTCCAACCTGTCAATAATCTTTTTATTTAATATTTTTTTTTTAATCCAGTCCGGATCATCTTCAAACATCTCATAGGCAGATAAAAGCAGAGAACTTTCCTGATCAGTTGAAACTGTGTTTTTATCTGTATTACCATCTTTATCAATATTATCAGCAATCTCACCGTCTGCTTTCTGGTACTTAAGGAACAGCTCAACAGCCTTCTTTAAATCTGATAATTTATAAAATAATTTTGCATATCCAATAAATGTTGCAGTGTCCCTAATCCAGATTTTTGGATAATTTGACCCGGGAGAAAAACCCATCAATTGCCCATTATTGATGATTTCTGAGTTTTTCAATATTATTCTAAGTAGGTATTGTTCTTTATTCAATAAACTATTCTCAGTTTTATAATAATTTTTAAGATATTTTTTCTTAAATTCATCTGAAAATAACGGTTTAAGGTTTAACTTTATAATTGGCACTTCCCAACCCTTATCAGAACCCCAAAACACACCTTCTTTAACAATATCCAATTTTATTTTATAATTTCCACTTTTTTTAAAATTAAAATAGATTGGTATCTTGAAAGTTGTTCTACCAAATTTTTTGATTTTTCTTGGTATAATAAACCGTTTATTATCAAATGAAACATCCTTTCCATTTAAATCATAAATATGATATGAAAAATAAAACCTGTTTCCTGGACTAATAGCATAATTGAGTTTATTTACAACTGTTATCCTTAAATTAATTTTTTCCCCTTGAAATACAGATATATTTTCTTTATCACATTTAATTATCAAATTTCCATAAATTGAAAAAAATATTAGAAAAGTGGATATAAAAAATATAAAAAATTTTTTTCTTAAACTATTCATTCCGCTCATTTATAAACACCTGTACCCCCAAGTCTCTTGTTTCACCTGATAAACCAAGTACTTTTAGATTAAATACTGGTAAAACTCTAAATTCCAAGAATCCTTTACTATACGGTTTATCTTTAATGCTAAACTCAATTGACCTATTCTCTGTAAAATTTATTTCTCTATACAATTTGCCTTTCCAGAATATTTTTAAATTTTGTAACTTGTCTTTTAAATCTGATATCGGTGCACCACAAGAAATTTTTATTTTTTTAGAGATACCTTCTTTAGAAATCAGTAAAAATATACCCGATTCACTTTTTGACCAATTATAACTATTTCCCTCACTATCTTTTTCTGGATACCAAAATCCATAATCATAAGGAATATTTTTAGCTGCAGTTAAATTTACCGGATGTAAAGCCTTAAATGTAAAAACATTTGCCATAATAAAGATTAATATTAATCCAATACCAGCATACATTTTTTTTTTATTAAGTGATTTTACAACTATTGTGCCTTTAGAGCCAATAGCGACAATAATCCAGAACATTAATAAGGATTCAGGAAACCAGAAAAAATTATTTACAAAAAGAGCTATATAAATAGTAGCAAGCAAAATAACATAAGATTTATCTTTAGAGTCTTTAATTACTACAACAAGAAATAATATAAATGCAATTAACCCGACAAAACCATTCTCATCAAAAATCAACAAATAATGATTTAAAGGAAGATCTTCATAGTATTTTTTTTGATGCTTTAAGTTTTTCAAATAAAACAGAAAACCACCTGTTCCAACTCCTGCTATCGAATAGTTCTTTAAGATCATAGAACTATGCTGAAACATCTTTATTCTTCCATTTGAAGCCTTATCAAGACCCTGGATAAAATTTTCTGAAGAAAACGACTTGTAGAATTTATTATAAGTATCAGAAATCCTATTTTTAAGAACACCCCCACCAACAAAAACAAATATTATAAAAACAATTAAAGCAATAAGTTTTAGTCTCTTTTTAACTTGTCTTGAAAAAAAAAACAAAAAAAGTGAAGATAGAATAAAAATAAAAGCAGTCCTGCTTCCTGAGACAAAAATCCCAGGCAC
>JAOZTV010000090.1 GCA_029939015.1 Candidatus Aminicenantota bacterium | reverse complement strand
CATAACCTTTTAATGCAATATATTTTGCAGGATTATTGGTCATAAGTCTTAATTTACTTAAACCAAGTGATCTGAGTATTTGAGCTCCAATTCCGTAATCTCTCTGGTCTTCGGGAAAACCTAGGTCAAGATTTGCCTCTACTGTATCACGTCCCTGTTCCTGTAATTTATAGGCCTTAACCTTTTCAACAATACCGATACCCCTTCCTTCCTGATTTATTAAATACAAAATGGCACCACGTTTTTCATTATTTATCATTTCCATGGCCTTTTCTAATTGTTGACCACAATCACATTTTAAAGAGCCAAAAGTGTCTCCTGTAAGACATTGTGAGTGCACTCTTACAAGTGTGGGTTCATCTGTATTTACATTACCTCTAGTTAATGCAATATGTGTTTCATTATTAATTTCATCAACATAAGTTTTTATTGTAAATTCACCCCATTTTGTTGGTAAAACAGCCTCTGATATTTTTTTAACTACTGTATCTTTTTGCACCTTATATTTTATTATTTCCTCAGTTGTTAAAATAGGTATGTCAAATTTTGAAGAAAATTTTTGTAAATCTTTCATTCTTGACATAGAGCCATCTTCATTCATTATTTCACATATTACTCCTGATGGATATAGACCTGCAATTTTTGATATATCTAAAGAAGCTTCTGTTTGGCCTGCTCTTGCCAGAACGCCACCCTTTTTGGCTACCAGGGGAAAAATATGTCCGGGTTTAGCAAAATCTGATGCCTTTTTGTTATTATCAATTAGCGCTTTAATTGTTTCTGATCTGTCATAAGCGGATATACCTGTTGTCGTATTCTGTTTTACATCAACTGAAATTGTAAACGGGGTTTCAAAACTGGAAGTATTATCATGAACCATCAGTGGAAGGTCTAATTCTTCACTTCTTTCTTTAGTTAATGATACACAAATAAGTCCCTTACCATGAGTGGCCATAAAATTGACAGCTTCCGGTGTAATTTTTTCAGATGCTATCATCAGGTCGCCTTCATTTTCTCTATGTTCATCGTCAACAATTATTATCATCTTGCCTGCTTTTATTACTTCAACAGCTTCAGGTACTGTAATTAATTTATTTTTTTTCATTTTTTTTCCTTATAAATTTATTTATTTTTTGTAATATTATATACGTATTTTGCTATCAAATCAAACTCAATATTTACTCTCTGCCCTTTTTTTAATAAGAATAAATTGGTTGACTTGAGCGTATGAGGTATTATATCAACAGAGAAGAACGAATCTCCTTTTTCTGCAATTGTTAAACTAATTCCATTAAGAGTAATTGAACCCTTATGAATTATATATTTTTTCCATAATTTTTCCTGAAATATAAAAGAAATTCGAGTACTTTCTTTGTTTTTTTGAATATTACGAACCCTTACAGTTCCGTCAAGATGCCCACTTACCATATGTCCACCGATGTAATCATTCATTGTCAATGGTAATTCTATATTTAACAAACTACCTTTAATCAGGTCGCTATAATTTGCAAGTTTTAAAGTTTCTTTACTTAAATTAAATTTATAGATATCTTTATCAATTGAAATTACTGTAAGACAGGCACCGTTGACTGCGACTGAATCTCCAATTTTTACATTCTCAGGTAGAGATACCTTAATGCTTATCACAGGCATTGATGACTCATTTAATTCTAATAAAATACCGGTTTTTAATACAATTCCTGTAAACATTTATTTTTTACCTCTGAAAATATACCCTGAATCAAACTCAATTATATTAGTGGATGAAAAATTAACAGGTTGTGAGATTTCTGTGCCATAATTAAATAGTTCAACAGATTCTTTGCCACCAATGATTTTTTTATCTGTAAACAGTATGACTTCATCAAATAATTTTTCCTGTAAAAATGAATTTATCAATTTACCACCACCTTCAACTAATATTGATGAAATATTTTTTTCGTACAAAACCTCTAATATTTCATTTAAATTAAGTCCATAAGAAGAATTATTTACATAAAAATGATAGGGAGAGTTTTTGGCGTTAGATGAAGATATATCATTGGGAGCGACTTCAGGTATAAGATTGGATGTAAAAAAATAAGTAGGGTATTGCTCCTGTTCATTGAAAATATTTAAGTTTGTCTCTTTTTTTAAACTGTTTTTAGAATCAAGGATTATTCTTGCAAGTTTTTTATCTTTCCATTTGTCATTTTTAATTGTAAGTTTTGGGTTATCTTCGATAACTGTTTTACTACCTGTCATTATAGCTGAAAACTCACTTCTTAATTCATTAGAAATATCTCTTAATTGCTTATTTGTCATCCATTTTGAGTCTCTATTCTTATCTGTAAGTTTGCCATCAATTGAAACACCTGCTCTCAGACATACATAAGGTCTTTTTTTTTCAATATTTGTGAAATAATGTGAATTATAGTCTCTATTTAAGTCATCAAGTTGTCCATATAATACTTCAATACCATTTGCTTTTAATATTTTAATACCCTTACCTTCTACTATTGGATTAGGGTCAGGTGAAGCAATTACAACTTTCTTGACTTTTTTTTTTATAATAATATCAGTACAAGGCGGAGTTTTACCGAAATGACAACAGGGTTCTAATGAAATATAAAGTGTCGTGCCTGTTTCATCAATTTTATCCAATGCCATTCTTTCAGCATGAATGTCTCCAAATTTTTTATGATATCCGGTTGAAAGTATTTTACCGTTTTTTACAACAACAGCTCCAACCATAGGATTAGGTTCTGTAAATCCCAGCCCCTTTCTACTTAGCTTAATTGCAAGTTTTAAATATTTTAAATCTTCCAAAAATTACTCCAGAAGTGAATTTATGAATTCTGTTGATGAAAATTCTACAATATCATCTGCTTTTTCGCCAATACCAGCATAACAAACAGGAATCCTCATTTCTGACAAAATATTAAGTATTGAGCCACCTTTTGCAGTACCGTCAATCTTTGAAAGAATTATACCGGATAATTGGGATACCTCTTTGAATTTTCTTGCCTGATCCAATGTATTTTGTCCCATTGTTGCATCAACAACAAGCAAAGTCTGTGAAGGTTGTTCAGGATAGAATTTTTTAATTATCTTAGTAAGCTTTTCAAGCTCTCTCATAAGATTTTCTTTTGTCTGAACTCTGCCTGCTGTATCTATTATCAAAACATCATAATCCTTGTTTTGAAATGAAGTAAGGCTATTATACACCACAGAGCCCGGGTCAGCACCTTGGTCTCCGCCAATAACGGGAATATTTAATCTCTCGCCCCATAGGCTTAGTTGAGAGCTTCCAGCAGCTCTAAATGTATCAGCAGCCCCAAGAAGAACTTTTTTACCTTTCTTGCGATAATACTCAGCAAGCTTTGCTGCACTGGTAGTTTTACCACTTCCATTTATACCAATTAATAATATAATTTCTTTATCTAAGTTTTTAGAGTTTTTGTTATCCCAACCACTAACTTCTGCAACACCTCTAAAAATATCCTCAAGTTCTTCCTTTAAAAGTTTAAGATAGTCTTCTTTATCATGTGATATTCTTGACCTAAGTTCAACTCCTCTTAATAGTTTACTTACTAAATCAGATGACATATCTGATAAAATAAGAATTTCTTCAAGTTCTTCAAAAAAATCTTCTTTATTTTGTTTTGAATTAAATATTGTTTTAATTTTCTTCGATAATGATGATTTAAATAAGCCGTTTAGTTTCATTATGTATTATACTATTTGATAAGATTTAATTCAACCTTTCGTATTTATTTTTAAAACATAGTTGAAAAAAACTTAAATATATTGTATATATAATATATGTGATATAAGGAGGATATATGACAACGCAAATGATTATAAGAATAGATCAAGATTTAAAGAATAAAGCTAGCTATCTTGCCAAAAATGAAGGCAAAAATATTAGTGAAATTGTTAGAGATTTAATTAAGGGGTATGTTAAAGAAAGAGATATTAGTACTTATGTAGATGAATTATGGGGGAGAATTGGGAATAAGATGCACAAAAATAATAAAAATATTGAAGATATTGATACAATAATTGAAGATATAAGAAAAAATGGATAGGATTGTTGTTGATACGAATGTTTTTATTTCTTCTTTTTTTGGAGGAAAACCTAAAAAAATCATTGATATGTGGAAAGATGGACAATTTACATTATGTTTATCAGCATCAATAATTGAAGAATATGTATTAGTACTTGATAGGTTTCTTGGAAAATATGATAATGAAATTGATGAACTTTTAAAAATATTTTCTTCAGGCTACAACTCTATTTTTGTAAAAAACCCTAAAAAGCTTAATATAGTTAAGGATGATCCTGATGATAATAAATTCATTGAATGTGCTGTGTCCTTAAAAGCTAAATATATAATTTCAGGTGATGTTCATCTAAAGAGTATAAAATCATATTTAGATATTAAAATTTTATCACCTGCCGAATTTTTAGATATTTAAATCTGAATTGGTACTACTAAATAACTGGAATTCCTTTAGAATTCCATCCTCTTATTTTATAATAATCTTGAACCATCAGGTTTAATTCCTGTTCTTTTATAATTGCTCCATTCTCTATTTCTTCTGTGTAAAACCTTTTTGGAAGACTGTCTGCCTTATAATCCATTCCTTCTCTTAAATTAAATAATCTTGTATTGGTCTTTATATTTGAGGCAATTATTTTTAATTCGTTTTTGTTTAAAGTCAAGCCAGTACTTAAACCAATAATCTCTGAAAGTTCATCCCATAGATAAAAATCTCTATAAAACCTGCATAGTATTAGCGAATCAAATAGGGTAGCTCTGTCTTCATAGTCTATGAATATTTCTGCTTTTCCTATTGTCTTATCAGGCTCAATAACTCCAGATAATTCAGCTTTATAAAATGTACTTCTTAAATGGCATGCTCCTCTTTCATTTACAGCATAAGCCAGCCCCATACCTTTAAGGACTCTCGGGTCATAACCGGCTGGTTCCAATCCTTTTACATGAATAGTGAAATCTTCCATATCAAGAACTTTGCCAACATTTTTTATTCCTTCTGCAAAAATATCTCCATCATTTTTTCGATAGGTAATATCATTTAAGAATTTTGCAATTCCGTCAACGTCTCCATAATCAATGTTTCGTTTATTCTTACCTTTTTTATAAGCTTCTATAGCAAGACCTGCAAGATTTCCTCCGGTTATTGTATCAATACCAAGGCTATCGCAGATATTATTCAAATAGGCAATCTCTTCAATTTTATCAATCTCACAAAGGCCACCAAAGGAGTAAATAGTTTCATATTCAGGTCCTTCAAGTTTTAAGCCCTTATGTCTTCCTGTTTTTACTTCTGAAATTTTTCCACAGGCAAGAAAGCAGATTGAGCAAGCATTTGGTTTTACTTTGAGGTTTTCATGCATACTTAGAGCATCTATATTCAGCCATTTATCATAAACACCTTTCTGCCAATACCTTGTTGGAAAAGCCCCTTTTTTATTGAGAATTTCTACACTCATAGGTGTACCAAAATTTTTATAAGCAATTGATGTATTATGGTTTTTTAGTTTATTATACGTATTTTTAGCGTATGCATTCATTCCCTTTGGGTCATAAAAATCTCTTTTTTTTGTACCACTAAAGGCAATTGCTTTAATTTTTTTAGAACCAAGGACAGCACCCATACCTGTTCTACCTGCAACCCGCCATTTGTCATTTTTAATAACGGCAAATTTAACCAGATTTTCTCCAGCTGGTCCAATTACAAGTATATTTGATTTTTTTTTTACTCTTGTACTTATAATTTCTTCAGTGTCAAATGTATTCTTTCCCCATATATCTTTAGCATCTAAAAAACTAATGTCATTATCTGTAATATTGAGCCAGATAGGCTTATCACTTTTGCCCCTTAAAATTATTGCATCATATCCTGTTCTACTCATACCTATGACTGCACTGCCGCCACTATATGATTCTCCATAAAGTTCTGTCAATGGAGATTTCGTAAATACAGCATATCTAGAAGAACCAAATATTCTGCTGTCTGATAAAGGACCCATTGTAAAAATTAAGTGGTTTTCTTCGTCAAAGGGGTCAATACCTTTTTTATTATATTTTAACAAGAGGTGTGTTCCAAGACCTTTACCACCAAGGTTACTTTTTAAAACTTCGTCCGATATATTAATTACATCACTGACTCTATTATTAAGATCAATTAAAAGAAGTTTATTATAAAAACCTTTCATATTTTCTTTAATCTACTATCTATAAGATTAATAAGACTTTCTGCTTTTTTATTATCCTTAGAAAAAAGTCCCCATAAATGGTTATTATTAAATTTTATAAACAACTTACCCTTTCTTTTATAATATGGGTCGATGAAATTTAATATATCATTATTAGTTTCAATAACTACACCTTTTTTCTTTAAAAAAGACATATAATTTTCTAATATATTTTTTGTCTGAATTTGAGTGTCCGTTTCAATGATAAATATAGAGTAAGAAATCCCATCTAATGAATAATCAACTGTAAAGGCAGAATGTAAAAATGAATGACCTAAAAAATTCATTGAAATATATTTCTCTGAATTTTTTATTTTATGTTTATCAGGAAAACTATTTAAAATTTTTGGATTGCCAATTTTTACTTTTAATTGATTTGAAATATTCTTTGCCAAATTTATCAGTATATTCTTCTCATTTTCTTTAATTCCAAATGAAGCTATCTTTACATAATATTTGCCTTTATAGAAATTAAGTATTCCTTTTTCGTAGTATCCTTCTGTACCGATTTTTAAAAAATTATCGTCTGCTGGTTTTTCACTACAATATATTCCAAATCCATTGCTCAAATTTTCATGCTCGTAAATATCAACGGTAATTGCTCCTTTAAATTTATCCTTATATTCAATTACAGTTAATTTTTTAAACTTATAATTCAAATATAGATCCGCTGCACCGTTTATATACTCATATAAATTAGCTTCTGTATAAAAAGATGGTTTTTCTTTAAGTGAAAGACCCTTGATATCCGGCAGGATAAGGTTTGATGTTTCTGCTGAAAGTTTAATATCATAAATAAATAAAAATTGGAAGATAAATAATAATAAAAAATAATTTTGAATTTTGTACATATCTACTCCTTAAATTTAATAGAACGAATGCATAGTCTCGTCCATTATTAATCTTATAATTTTATATAATAAGATAAAAATAAAAAAAAAACAAATAATTAAAAAAATAATTTATTTTAGAATTCTTTAGGTTTATGATATATTTAACAATTAACTTATTGAAGTGATTTGCCAATTAGTTTTTAAATTGCTTTAATTTTGTATGAAAAAAGGGGGATTTAATATGCAGTTACAAAGCGAATTTGTAAAAAAAGCAAAAAAATACGGAAAAAAACTGGCGATTATTGATCGTACAACTGAAAAGAGAATAGATTATTCAAAGGCATTGATAGCGTCTTTACTATTACAGAGGAAAATTGTGAATTATAAAGATGGCTTTATAGGAGTGATGATTCCTAATTCAGCTGGTTCAATATTAACAATTATTGGTACACATTTTGCTGGAAAGGTTCCAGTAATGATAAATTATTCAACTGGGGCAGCAGAGAATGCAGAATATGCCCAAAAAAAATGTGGATTTAGAACTATTATTACTTCAAGGGCACTTCTTGAAAAAATTGGTTGCAGATTAGTAAAGGGTATGGTTTTTATTGAAGATATTATGGCATCAATATCTAAAGGAGATAAATTAAAGGCAGCATTGAGATCTAAAATGCCGGAAAAATTATTATTAAAAACAATTCACTCAGGTGAAGAAAGTGATAATGCAGTTATCCTTTTTACAAGCGGTAGTGAGAAAGATCCTAAAGGTGTTCAGTTAACCCATAAAAATCTTTTATCAAATATCGACAGTTCTCTAAAAAGAATGGAATTTTCATCAGATGATATTGTTCTTGGTATATTACCGTTTTTTCACGTTTTTGGTCAGATGGCAAATTTATGGTTGACACTTACATCAGGTGCAACAATTGTCACTTATGCTAACCCTCTTGACTATAAGAAAGTCTGCTCAATTATTAAAGAGGAAAAAATTAGCGTGATGATAGCAACACCTGTTTTTTTTAATGGGTATTTAAGACAATCCAAACAAGGTGATTTTGAATCTATAAGACTTGCAGTAGCTGGAGCCGATAAAACACCAAGAGTACTCTATGATAACTATATTGAGAAACATAATATTACTATTATGGAGGGATATGGAGCCACTGAAACTAGTCCAGTTGTATCTCTTAACTGCACTGAATTTAATAAACCTGGCAGCATTGGTAAACCAATAGATAATGTTCGAGTCAAAATACTTGATATTAATACCGGAGAAGAGCTTCCTACTGGACAGGAGGGGCGACTTGTTGTAAAAGGTGAAAATATTATGAGAGGTTATTTTGATGATATTGAAGAGACAACAAGAAGAATTCAGAATGGCTGGTACGATACTGGTGATATGGGAATGGTTGATGATGATGGTTTTGTATGGCATAGAGGACGACTTAAAAGATTTGTTAAAATTGCAGGAGAAATGGTTTCATTGGTACGTGTAGAATCTGAAATTATAAATATATTACCTGAAAACATTGATTGTTGTGTAGTTGAAGTACCAGATTCAATTAAGGGTGCAAAAATAATTGTTGCAATAACCGGTGATATTGATGAAAAAGAAATTTTGAAAAAATTACAGGAAAAGTTACCTGCAATTGCAATTCCAAAAAGATTCATTTTTATTAAAGAACTTCCAAAAATGGGTAGTGGTAAAATAAATTTCAGAGGAACTACAGATATGATAAAGGATATTTTAAGAAAAGAGCATTAGATAATTAGGAAATAAAAGGTAGAGAAACAAATTTATAAATTCTTAAATTAGATTCTTCTCAATGACTTTTATTAATTGGTCATATTTAAAAGGTTTGGATATATAATCGTTCATACCAATTTTAAGGTATTTTTCTCTATCTCCAACCATAGCATGAGCTGTAAATGCAATAATAGGTATATTTGGATTAATTACAGATGTAATATTGTTTCTAATATGATTTGTCGCTTCAATTCCAGTCATTACAGGCATCTGGATATCCATAAGTATTAAACTGAATTCTTCTTTTTTTAAAATTTCAATTGCTTTCAGACCGTTTTCAACGGTTTTGTGTTTAAAGCCTTTTTTTGATAACATTCTCTGTGCTAATTTCTGATTTATTAAATTATCTTCGACTATTAAGATATTAACTTTGTCAATGTCTTTGGCCTGTTTAACCGTATTAGCATTTGATTCTGTTCTATTATGATATATAAATGGTAAAATAACCTGAAACTCTGTTCCATAATTAAGTTTACTTTTTACAAATATTTTACCATCTATATGATCAATGATTTTTTTTACAATAGAAAGCCCTAAACCAGTTCCCCCATAAGCTCTTTGTAAAGATGTATCTTCCTGTGAAAATGATGTAAATATATTATTGATATATCTACTGTCAATTCCGATACCAGTATCTTTAATGTTAAATTCAATAAAAATAATTTCTTTGTCTTTTTTTTTAATATTTATACTAATATTAATTGAACCATTATTTGTGAATTTTATTGCATTTCCAATTAATTTTTGTAATATTTGAATTAGCTTTGTACTATCCCCAATTAAAATTTCAGGAATTTTGGTATCAATGAATATTTCAAATTTTAGTTTTTTGGAAATAATTGATTTTCTATATTTATTTTCAATTTTTTTAATAATATCTTTTATGGAAAAAGGATTATTGTCTATATCAACTCTACTATATTCAAGTCTATTTATGTTTAGAATATCATCAACTAATTCCAAAAGTTCAGATGAACTTTTATTGATTATATTAATCAAGTCAGTTTGTTTTTCTGAATAAACATGATTCTCTTTGAGAAGATCAGATGCTCCAATAATACCATTAATTGGTGTTCTAATCTCATGACTAATATTTGACAGAAAATCTGTTTTTATCCTATTTGCCTCTTCAGCAGACTCTCTTGCTGCTTCAATTTCTTCCTCTTTTTTTTTGTTTTCAGTAATTAGGCTATCCATATCAGATTTTACAAGTGAGATCGCATTTATAACGTCAATAAATGGATGTGTGAAATCAAATTTATGTAATTTGTCAACTTCTTTAAATTCCCAGTTTAAACTTCCAATAAAATTTAAAATATCAT
>JAOZTV010000382.1 GCA_029939015.1 Candidatus Aminicenantota bacterium | reverse complement strand
TTACAAATTACAGCCTGAGCTGAAAAATCTGCAATAGTTACCGGACTCTTATCTATTTTAGTTATTGCCTCTTTTCCAGACAATTCATTTTGAATTTTTTTTACTAATGGAATTGCAATTTTAACTGCTTCTATCCCTATTTTCAGTTTATCCTTATACATTTGTCCTCCGATTTATAATAATACCTAAGCTAAGCGATTCGCTCAATTTAGGTAACTCTTATTATCGTTAGAATTGAAGTAACTGTCAACTTGTTTGCAGGAATCCTTCAACTCAGTGTATAATTTTATATATGGATGGTGAAAAATTTAGAAATATCATACAATCGGGCACAGATCAATATGGTTCAGAGTTATGGTATTTTTTAAGAGAACTCGCTCAAAATAGCCGTGACGCTGGTTCAAATAATATCAGAGTAACAGTAGGATATTTTAATGAAAACACAGAATTTATCCGTTTTGAAGATGATGGAATTGGTATGTCAAATGAACATGCTAACGACTATCTGTTTAAATTATTCGCTTCAAGTAAGGAAAATCAGAAGAATTCAATAGGAAAATATGGAATTGGCTTTTGGACAGTATTAAAATTTGATCCCTATAAAATAATTATTGAGTCAAAACATAAAAAAAATTCATGGGCAATTCAGTTAAATCCTAAGCTTGAAATAGAAACAATACTTCCAAGCATAAAAAATAGGGGTACAAAGATAACATTATTAAGAATTGAAAAGACCAATGCCCCTGATAATTATTTAGATATAGTCAAAACAGAATTAATAAAGTATTGTAAATATATAACAAAAAAAAATAGTTTTGAACCACTACCAGTTTTATTCAATAATAAAACTATAAACAAAAAAATGACCGTAGAAGACAGTTTCTTTAGAAAAATCAAAAACAAACACTTATCAGGTGTAGTCGCTCTTGGAAAGGAGCCAATGGTTATGCTCTACTCAAAAGGTTTGCCAATCTGGAATGGCTCAGTTTTAAGTGATCTTACAGACCATAAAAACAATAATGAATCAGGGTTTGAAACCGGCAAAGGACTTGCTCCAATTTTTTTATTAAATAGTTCAAATGTTGACATTAATTATTCAAGAAATACAGCAATTGATAATAAGAATTTAGCAAGAATGATAAGTATAGCAGAAAAAGAATTATCAAAATTAATTATTGGTTTTATAAAAAAAACCAGTCCATGGTCATTTTTTAATACAACCAACGAGGTATTTAAAAACACTATAAATAAAATAAACAAATCTCTGCTATTAAAAACATTAATTCTTCTCATATTCTTGATTCCTATAGAAATTTGTTTTTTAAATTCTTTTTATTCAAGAGAAAAAAAAGTAAATATAAATGAGTCTGAATTGATAAGTAATACGAGATTGACAATAAATAAAAATAAATCTGCCTTATTAGTACAGAAAGAAATGTATTCAGGCGCATCTGTACACTCAGACAATTTTTTACAAGATCTTATGATTTCTTATACTCCGGCAATTGATGGACTATTTAAACTCTATCCAGCCAGTGAATATAATACTAAACACGGATTTGTACATACAAATTCTTTTCCTATGAAAAACAAACAAATTATTAAACAAAAAGGAATTTCTTTTAGATTAGAGAATATTAAGAGAGGTAAGTTTTTCTTATTAAATAAAAATAATTTTAGAATTGATACTTCAAATATCCAGCTAAATGGAAAAACCTTTAATATAAAAGGGATCCAAAACCTTGCAGATAATACAAATCAAATATCTCTAACCGATAAAAACAATTTAATTGAATATCAGATATTTCCATTGAAAAATTCTAATATACTCTCAAAAAAGATTCAAAGAGAATATTTAAGACTACCGAATATATTAATACCCAATAGTATATTAAACAAATTAAATGAAATAGGAAAATATTCTTTGCCTGAAAAAATCAAAAAAGTTGAGAGCCTAACAAGGGAATTACTTCAATACGATAATTCACAAAAAATTATTAATCAATACAAACTTGACCAAAAGTCTGACTGGTTGAAAAAAATTTTAAGAATAAAGGCAGGTGATTGTGATGTTATTAATGGATTGAACACCTTACTCTTAAGAAAAATAAATATCCCGGCAAGGCTTATAATTGGATTTATTGGAAAAAAAGGGAAAATAATTCCACAGCTACATGCCTGGACAGAGTATTATGACAAAGGTTGGCAGACAATAGATGCATCAATAATCACAGCACAACCTATTGTTGCTAACAAAAAAAAACATAAAGTAAAAGCAGATAAAATCATTAAACAAACTACTAAAAAATTATATATTAAAAACGATAGACTTCTACAATTGATTTTTATAATATTCATAACTTTATTTTCAATATTTTCTATAATTATAATTAATAAAAAAAAGAATAAGAAAAAAAACATTATAATGACACAGAGCCTTGGAGAAATTGCATTAAATGCTCTCCTTTACCCTGAGATATGGAGTTCTATGAATATATGGGACTATAAATTTATACCTGCTTTAGGAAATAAATATCTGTCCCTTAAAAACATTAAAAATAAAGCAAAGAACGGCCAATTATATAAATGTACAGATAATTTTGATTTAAGCCAAAATGTTATTAAAAAATTATTTATTCTTGACTGCAACGAAAAGTATTATTCTAATTTTATAAAAATTTTACCGAATATTATCGATCTTGACAGGATTGATGGTTTAAATATACAAAGAATAACTGAAGCAAATTTTAATAATACAGATATAAAACTTCTCTTGGAACAAACTGAAATTCTACTAAATAAATCTACAAAAGGTTTATTAAAAATATTTATCTCTACTAAACTCAATGAAACTG
>JAOZTV010000381.1 GCA_029939015.1 Candidatus Aminicenantota bacterium | reverse complement strand
AATTAATTGAATTTGAAGGTAATTATACAGAAATAAAAAATATTTTTTTAGAAAATTCTATTGACCGCAAGGTCATTGAAAAATTGTCTGAAAATGATGATGAATTAATGGAAATGTTTATAGAGGAAATTACTCCCTCATTTGATCTCTTAGAAAAAAAGCTAAAAGAACAAATAAAAAAAGCTGCAGTATTCCCTATTCTATATGGGTCTGCAATAAAAAATCAGGGCATGGAAGAGTTACTTGATTTTATTATTCAATACCTTCCTCATTCAAATAGGGATATAAATTTACCTTTATCAGGAGTAATTTTTAAGATAGAGCATCATAAAACTCTGGGGAAATTGGCGAGTATCAGACTTTTTCGTGGTAAGATTGAAAACAGAGACACAATATTTAATTATTCATTAAAAAAAGAAGAAAAAGTCAATAATATTTGGAAAATATACTCTCAAAAAATGGAAGAGACAGGAGAAGTTTTTGCAGGAGATATTGCTGTTTTGTCAGGATTGAAAAACTCAAAACCCGGAGATATTTTAGGTAATCCGCAATATGTACCAAAAAAAAGTAATTTAACGGTATCTGTAATTAAAGTCTTGGTAATTCCACAGAAAAAAGAACAATATTTTGAACTGACAAAAGCACTTGAAATACTGGCAGACGAAGACCCCCTTTTGGATCTTCAATGGAATAAGTCCGAGCAGGAATTATATATAAAAATTATGGGAAAAATTCAGATTGAAGTAATTGCTTCAATATTATTATCAAGATTTGATCTTGAAGTAGAATTTGGTGACCCGATTATT
Source organism: Candidatus Aminicenantota bacterium (assembly GCA_029939015.1). Taxonomy (GTDB): domain Bacteria; phylum Acidobacteriota; class Aminicenantia; order UBA2199; family UBA2199; genus JAOZTV01. Next base: position 2,053 of record JAOZTV010000381.1, on the reverse strand, counting down.
ATTTACAAAGAGACATTAATGAATAAATCCATTGGTTTTGAAGAATATACCATGCCAAAACCCTGCTGGGCAATTGTAAAATTTGATATGAAACCTGGAAAACCTGGCTCAGGTCTAAATTATAAATCATCTGTCAGTTTTGATAAGATAGCACAGAGATATCAGGCAGAAATTGAAAGATCATTAGCAAATGCACTCAGGCAGGGAACTCTTGGTTGGGAGGTTACCGATATAGAGATTGAACTCATTGGTGGAGAACATCATAATATTCATTCAAGAGCTGGTGATTTTTCTATTGCTACAGCTATGGCAATTATGAATGGGCTCGTTATTGCACAATCAAAATTACTTGAACCAATTTTATATTTCAAAATTAATATTCATAAGGACTTTCTGAACCGTGTTACAGGAGAACTTTATCAAATGAGAGGTGAAATTTCTGAAAACATTAACCTGAATGATTATATAATTATTAAAGGAACTATACCTGTCTCAACTTCAATTGATCTTTCTGCAAAATTGGGGTCATTAACTGGTGGTCTTGGTAAATATCAGACAAATTTTGCAGGTTATAGAGAATGTACAATTGAACAAGGAAAAACAAGAGGATATATAGGAATAAACCCATTAGACAGAGCAAAATTCATCTTAAATGCAAGAAAAGCTTTATAATAAATCGAAAAAGGTTAGAAATCATTTATTTAACCTAAATTCGAATTTAGGTTAAAATCAAATCATATTAAAAATATTTATTAATTCTATTAATAATTGTTTTACATTTGGTCTATCTTCTGATTTATAGGATATCATTTTCATTATTAGATTATTAAGATTTTCTGGAATATTGGAATTAATCAGTTTTGGTTCCTTTGCTGTTTCGTTAAGTATTTTTGCCATAATTGCAAGAGTTGATTCTCCTGAATATGGGAGTGTCTTTGTAAGCATATAATAAAAAATTATACCGAGTGAATAAATATCACTTGCAAAACTTAAATCACTTCCATTTAAGTTCTCTGGTGGCAGATAATTCACAGTACCAACAATCATACCTGAATCTGTTAATATTGTAGTATTATTAATTTTAGCAAGTCCAAAGTCCAGGATAACAGGTATCATATTTTGTTCAAGTTTTAGACTGTTCAACCTTTTATTTACAAATTGCAATCTATTACTATCAGGACGAATCATCATAATATTTTCAGGTTTTAAATCTCTATGAATTATTCCTAAACTATGGATTAAAGAAAGTGCATCTGTAATCTGGATTAATAATTCAACAGTCTCTTTTATATTTATTATGTCATTTTCTATTTTATCAGCCAGACTTATCCCTTCTAATAATTCCATTACAATATATAATTTATTATTGAACTCCCCTCTTTTAATAATCTGGACAATATTTTCATGTTTTATATTATCAATAATTACACCTTCATTGATAAACCTCTTTCTTTGAACTTCTTTTTTCATAATATCATCTTTCATTAATTTTATTGCCACAGGTTTTTGGTCTTTCACCTTATAATCGACTGCCTTATAAATATTTGCCATACCACCTGAACCAATATTATCAATAAGCCTATAATCATCAATAAAAGTCTCCTTTTTCCAAAATTTCTTTAAATCTAAGAATCCTTTTATAAAATTTATAAATAGATATGATAAAATCATAAAAACAATAAAACTTATAGTTAGAAACCACCAAGTGAACCAGAAAGGCGGAGTAATATAAAACCTTACAGATACCCCTTTTTCATTCCAAATACCATCATTATTTGAACCTTTAACGCTGAAAGTATAGTGACCAGGAGCAAGATCAATAAATGTTATATCTCTTTTATTTTTAAGATATATCCACTTGTCTGTTACACCTTTTAATTTATATGCATATTGATTTTTTTCAGGGTCAGTATAATCTAAAGCAACAAATTTAAAAGAAAGTATGTATTTAGAATATGGTAGAGCAATTTCATTATCACTATTAAGTAATTTGTTAAATATTTTTGATTTATTAGTTTCTCTATCCAAAACTTTAAGTTCAGTAATAACGACG
>JAOZTV010000380.1 GCA_029939015.1 Candidatus Aminicenantota bacterium | reverse complement strand
AAGGAAATAATGGGATATATGTCACAAAAATTTTCATTATATCCAAAACTTACTCCAATTGAAAACATTAAATTTTTTGGAGGAATATCAGGATTAAACAAAAAAAAATATCAGAAACAATCAATAGTATTGGCAAAATAATTCCAGAAGATTATTTTAATATTATTACTGAGAAACTACCACCGGGAATAAGACAAAAAGTAGCTTTATTTGTCGCCCTAATCCCAGACCCGGAAATAATTTTCCTTGATGAACCAACATCAGGTGTTGACCCGGATGTAAGAAGAGAATTCTGGTTTGATATCTATGATCTTAAAAAAAAAGGAAAAACAATATTGGTTTCAACTCATAATCTTGATGAGGTTGAATATGCTGACAGATTACTTATTTTACATAAAGGTAATATAATTATGGAGGGGGAACCTGATAGATTAAAGATAAAACATAATGCTTCATCAGTTGAAGAATTATTTAAAGGAGCAATTTTGAATTATGAAGAGAATTAAGGCAGTTTTTCTAAAGGAGTTCTCCCATATATGGAGAGACCCAAAGAGTTTATTAATAGTTTTTCTAATGCCTCTTGTTATGATTTTTATTTATGGATACGCAATCTCTTATGATCTAAATAATATCAATATAGCTATAATTGATAATTCACAGAGTGATCTGTCAAAAGAATTAATTAATGCATACAAAAATAACGGTTATTTTACAATAAAAAATTCTCTTCCTAATAACTCAGGGTCTATAAATTTATATGAGAAATGGTTAAAAAAAGGAATAATCAGTGAAATAATTATTATTCCAATTGATTTTGGAAAAAAAATCAGGAATTTAACACAGACAGGAATAAGCTATATCATTGATGGTAGTGATTCAAATACAGCCAACATTATTTACCAATATAATGAACAGATACTTAATAGTTTTTCTAATTCCTATCAGGGTATGAATAAAATAGTGGATATCAATACAAAGGTCTATTTTAATATTGAAGTAAAAAGTTCTTTTTTCTTTATCCCGGGATTAATTGCCGTTCTTTTGCTAATGATATCAGCACTTTTAACATCATTAAGTATTTCCAGAGAAAGAGAGTCAGGTTCCCTTGACCTTTTATTTATTTCTCCATTAAAATCTTATGAGATAATAATTGGAAAAACCATAGCCTATGTTTTTGTTGCCTTTTCTGTAGAAATCATAATATTATTATTCAGTAGATTCTGGTTTGGTATCCCTATTAGAGGAAATTTGTTTTTACTATTTTTATTTTCATTAATATATATAATCACAGGACTTGCAATAGGCATCCTCATATCAACAATAGCATCAGATCAGAAAACTGCTATGCTTGCAACCCTTCTTGCAACAATGCTCCCTTCTATAATGTTATCAGGTTTTATTTTTCCAATAGATTCATTGAGTTCAATACTTCAATATGTGTCAAAGATAATACCTGCAACTTATTTTTTAAAAATAATAAGAGGAATAGTTTTAAAAGATGCATCAATAATACATTTATATTATGAAGGTTTAATTTTAATAATAATGAGCATAATAATTTTAAGCATAGCTATCAAAAAATTTTCAAATGAAAGGAATAAAGCATTATGAGAATATCATACCTTGTTAAAAAAGAATTTTTAGAGACAATAAGACAAAAAGAAATGCTTTTTATGATGTTAGTTACCCCAATTATTCAAATAATATTACTTGGATATGTTGTAACAACAGATATCAAAAACATACCTGTAGAAATAATAAACCTCTCAACTAATAAAGAAACTATAAAAATCATTGACAGGATAAATAACTCCCCTCTTTTTGATGTAAATAAAATATCACCTCAAAATGTTGATCCAATTGAAGTTTTTAAAAGAGGAAAAATCAAATCAATCATCATTTTCCGTGATCATTTTAATAAAAAAAATAATTTAATAAATTACCCACAGGTTCAGATATTGATGGATGGAGTTGATTCAAATAGTTCACAGATTGCTGCCGGATATTTCAATGGAATAATTAAAAACTACTTATTGAGCGACATTAAATCAATGGGAAGATCACAATTAATTATAAGTAAACCATTTATCAGGTTTAACCCAGAATTAAGAAGTATTAATTATATGGGACCTGGAATTGTAGCCTTACTCCTTACAATAATTACAATGTTCTTAACTTCAATATCAATAGTTCGTGAAAAAGAGCAACAGACAATAGATACTTTATTAATTTCAAGACTAAAACCTATTGAAATTTTTATAGGGAAGGCAATCCCGATGGGTATTGTTGGTATTATTGATATGATAATTGGTGTTTTTATAGTAGTCTTATGGTTTGATATTCCAATTAGAGGTAATTTACTTTACCTTTTTATAGCATCATTTATATACCTGACAGCGATACTTTCTTTTGCACTTCTGATATCTATAGCATCATCATCGCAACAACAATCTCTCTTTTTTTCCTGGTTTTCAATGATAACCTTTATATTAATGTCAGGGATATTTACGCCAATTGATAATATTCCAAATAGTTTAAAATGGATAGCAGATATTAATCCTTTAAGATACCTCATTAAAATCATAAGAGAAATATTTTTAAAAGGAAATGGGATCGAATTCTTTTATAAAGATTTGATAATATTGACTATAATTACAGTAATTATCACATCAATTTCAATGTTCAATTTTAAGAGATTTATTTCAAATTAGTATTTGGAATGTTAAAGTTGACAAATTTGTAAAATAATTCTATTATTTAATTATGGATAGAAAGAAAAATAGTGATGTCAGCAAATATAGTAGAAAACCACATGACAGTTACTTTATGGATACTTTTTCAAATAAAAAAAGTATTATA
>JAOZTV010000379.1 GCA_029939015.1 Candidatus Aminicenantota bacterium | reverse complement strand
GAAGAAGAATTTAACAGATCAACATCACTTATTAATAGGTTGGGGATTGGTGATAGTCTTAGATATAGATACAGAAATATTACAGAAGGTCTTGCATTTGGGTCTTATAGATTTATTGAAGACATACAGGTAAAGTTCAAAAGAAAGATTATTAAGCCTCGAAAAGTATTAACAAATGACAACAAAGATGATGTACTTTATTCAACAAGGAAGTTAAAGCCTATATAGTTTTTGATACGATGTTGAAAAAGAGACATACCATTCTGAGCTGAAGTTTTTTATTGAGAACAAACAAACCAGAGAAAAACTTCAATTATTATTATTGCAGATGAATTCTGAGTATAATAAACACATCATTTATTATTCCTCTACTCTTTATAATTATATTAAATGTTATTGGTTTTTTTACTTTTAGTGAAAACATTGAAAGAATACTTTATATCAAGAAACATTCGTAATCACTTTTCACTTTTTTCAATATTATGGTATTATTATATTTAGGAGTTTTAAAATGAAAATAAATCTAAAATTTAGTTTATTAATGATTTTTTTATTTATCAGTTTATTTATTTTTGCAGATGTTGATAAAACTGACTGGAATGGGGACATACCAGATGGATGTACTACAATTACTGTTGGTAAAAAAGCAACTTATGATGGTTCGGTAATGACATCGCATACTGACGATAGCCATAGAACTCGTTCATGGATGAATTTTTCAAAGAGGAAAAATAATTCAAAAAACAGTAAATTCATTCTTTATAAAAGGTCTAAAGATGATAGTTTTGCAATGCCTACTTATAAGCATGTGAAAATTGGCGAAATACCTAATAGCAAGGTTAGTTATGGATATTTAAACAGTGCATATCCTTGTATTAATGAATATCAATTAGGCGTTGGAGAATCTACATTTGGTGGTAGAGACGAATTACAATCTGATAAGGGTTTAATCGATTGCCAGAGACTTGTTCAATTAATGCTGGAGAGGACTAAGACTGCTAGAGAAGCAATCATCCTTGCAGGTAAACTCACAAAACAATATGGATGGAATGATGCAGGAGAATGCCTGACAATTTCAGATAAAAATGAAGTATGGCATCTTGAAATTGTTGGCCCTGGAAAGGATAAAATAGGCTCAATATGGGTTGCTCAAAGAGTTCCAGATGGTCATGTTTCTGTTAATGCTAATGGAAGTAGAATAATGGAAATTGACATAAATAATATAGATTATTTTATGGCATCAGACAATATTTATTCAGCTGCTGAAGAAATGGGTTATTGGAAAAAAGGTGAGGACTTCAAATTTTGTTATGTTTATTCACCTAAGAGCAGAACTTCTTTTGCAACACGAAGAAGAGAATGGAGAGTTTTTGATTTAGTTGCTCCATCTTTAAAATTAGATCCAAATGCAGAAAACTATCCCTTTTCAGTTAAGCCTGATAAGAAAGTGACTATTGAAAAAATGATTTCAATATTTAAAGATTATTTTGAGGGAACTGACTTTAATTTTATTAAGAACATTACAGTAAGTGATAAAGATGGTAAGACTGTTATCTCCCCTCTTGCAAATCCTTTTATGCCCTATGATATGAATAAAATTTTTAAAATTAACAGTGGCTGGGGCTGGAGAGGTGAAAGAACAATTGCAAGATGGTACACAATGTATGGGACAATAATCCAATCAAGAGACTGGTTGCCAGATGAAATTGGTGGACTTGTCTGGATGGCTTTAGATAATATTGCAACTTCAATATATATACCAATTTATTGTCAAAACACTTCATTAAACAAATACTATACAACCCCGGGAAGAACAAAGGGATATATCAGGGATTCAGGTTGGTGGGCATTTAACAGGCTTGGAACTCTTGCAGCCCAGAGATGGGGAGATATGCGAAAGGATGTTGATAAGGTTTTTTTACCTATGCAGAAAGATATAATAAAAATGCAGTTAAACTTAGAACAGGAATTAAAAAATACTAAAAACAAAAGAAGAAGAATAAAAAAACTTACAAATTTCACAAATACTTGGGGCAAAACAGTAGTAGAAAAAGCATGGGAACTTGGAGATTTCCTTTGGACTAAATATGACGAAAAGTTTTAAGGTAATATTTTCGCTGGGTCAATAGCTTTATTATTTTTACTTACTTCAAAATGTAGATGTGGTCCGGTTGATCTTCCTGATGAACCGGAAAGACAAATTGTATTACCAGATTTAACTTTGTCTCCTTTTTTAACAAGAAGTTTTTCATTATGACCATATTTTGAAACATATCCGTCTAAATGTTTAATTTCAATAAAATTACCATATCCTTTTTTCCAACCAGAAAATACTACTTCTCCGTCCATAAAACTTTTTACCGGTGTATTTCTTGGAATTGCAATATCAATACCCGACTGAAATCTTTCTTTATTATTAAACGGATCTTTTCTCCAGCCAAAGTCAGAGGAAACTCTACCCTCAACTGGATTGGTTCTTTTACTTAATGATAAATCAAATCCCTTCTTTAAGTTTCCAAACATATTATCTATTGACTTAAATTTATTTAAATCTTCACCAAAGCTTGATCCACTTATTATACGATATTCTCTAATAAAATTGGCATCTATTTTGGTGTTTTCAGATGAATTCTCTTGCTCTTTTTCTTCATTATTAAAGTATTTTTCTCTGATTTGCTGTTCAATAATTTCCTGATATCCCAATCCCCCACTCTCTGTAATATGCTGTGAAAAAAGATTTAATCTGAAATCATTGAGTGTATCTGCTCCCATTCCAAAGCCACTCTCTTTTTTTTCATCTTTAAAAACATCCTTTAGCAGAGTTTTTACAAACATCTGTTCAAATTGAATAGAAATCTGTTTTAT
>JAOZTV010000378.1 GCA_029939015.1 Candidatus Aminicenantota bacterium | reverse complement strand
TTGCAGATAATATGAAAACTCAACTAACAATCAGAGATTTCATTGATGGAGAGGCTGCTTTAAGAGGTTTTTTAACTGCATATTTTAACCTTTCAGGATTTTATATAATTAAACCTGAATATGAATTCAATAAAGGGTTTATTGATATATTTTTTAAACCTCATCTTCATATCTATAAAGACCTACCCTACTCCTATCTTCTTGAACTAAAGTATATAAAGAGGTCTGAATACACAAAAAAAATAGAAAAAGAAAAATTAAAAGAAGCAAAATATCAATTAGAAAAATATTCAAAGGACAAGAGGATAACGGAAAGTATTGGGAATACAAAACTGATAAAATTAGCCCTAATATTTAATGGATGGGAGCTTGTTTGTTTGGAAGAGATTTAAAATTGAAGAAAGAAAAATAAAAAATAATCAAATTTAATAATACCTTTTTTAAGTGAAACAAATTTTGATTTATGTTAACATAAGGTCCAAATCTACTAATCGCTACGATTACTTCTTTAACTTTTTTACATTTTTTGAGGAGACAATACTTTCCCCAGTTTTTTCTTCTATTGCCTTTCTTGTATTTCCAGCAATTTGTCCACCTTCTTTAGCAATCACTTTGTTTTCAAAAAAAGTTTTGGGTGTTTTTTTCTTTGATATTTCTGTTGTTGTAGCTTCTGCAAGCATATTTAAAACTAATTCTAAATTAGTCATGTTGTCCCGAAGATTTTCTTTTTTTTAATCCTTAATCTTTTTATATTCTTTAACTGATAATCCAGCCCATGCTTTTGTTATTTCATCAGTAAGGATTGCGTATTCAGTTCCTTTTTTAACTCCTCTTAATTCCCATTCATCTGTAAGCTCTTTTCTTACTTCAATACTTTTTAATCGCTGGTTAATCCAGTTTTTTGAATACCCTTTCTTTAAATATGTTTCCATAGCACGGTCAAACGCAAGTTCAGGGTCTTCTGTTTCTTCAATTCTTTCATATCCAACTTTTGCAAGCCATACTTTTAAAGGTTCTGCCTTTGGTGACGGAATAGATTGAATTAGACGTAAAAGCTGTTCTGTATCAGCAACATCAGTTAGTCTCATTTTTCCGTCCTGTGCCTGAATCTTCAACTGTCCCAATTTATGGGACAGTTCGCTTCCTTCTGCTTGCAGTTTAGTTTTCAAAGCATTCCAATATTTTCTTGGCCTTGGACTATCTGTTAAGATTTCTACAACATCGATTATTGAAAAATACCATTTTTCCTGCTCTTCGTCCCAATGCGTTCTTACAGATTGTTCCTGAAATAATTGTATTTTATCCGGTTTTTTATTTTCCATATTCTTCAACACTATTCATCAAACCAACAATACCTCTTTTAACTCTTCTATAATTTAATATTTATTCACTTTTTTTTAGTTGCCTTAGCAGTTTTAACAGTTTTAGTTTTTTTAACCTTTTTTACAACCTTAGTTCCCTTTGTTGCTTTTTTCTTTTTAGGTGCTTTTTTATCAGTTTCTTTTATGATTTTTTTACAATCATCGTATGATAGGGATGCTGCATCTGTATCTTTTGGGATTTTGAAGTTTTCCTTATTAAATACAATATATGGTCCCCATCTTCCGTTTAAAACTTGTAGATTTTCATCTTCTTCATAAATTTTAATGATTTTTTCTCTATCTTTCTTTCTTTTTTCTTCAATAAGTTCAATTGCCCTGTCAATATCTATTTCCATTGGATCGTCAATACCTTTTTTAAGTGAAACAAATTTTGATTTATGTTTAACATAAGGACCAAATCTCCCAATTGCAACCGTAACTTCCTTATCCTCGTACATCCCTACTTCTCTTGGAAGTTTGAATAATTCCAGAGCTTCTTCAAGAGTAATTGTTTCAAGATGTTGCCCCGGTCTTAAGCTTGCAAACCTTGGCTTCTTATCAGAATCTTCTACTGTCTCTCCAATTTGAGCAAGAGGTCCAAACCGTCCAATTCTTACAAATACATTCTCTCCCGATTTAGGGTCAATACCTAATTCACGCTGTCCTGTGCTTCTCTCTGCTTCTTCAAGGGTTGTTTCTACCCTTTTATGGAAAGGTTTATAAAAATCATCAATCATATCGTACCAAATAAGTTTTGAATCCGCAATTTTATCAAAATCCGCTTCAACCTTTGCAGTAAAATCATACGACATTACATTAATGAAATATTCAGACAGAAAATCAGTTGTCACCATTCCCATATCCGTTGGAAATAATTTCATTTTTTCAGCACCTGTCGTTTCTGTTTGCTGAGTACCAACTATTTCATTATTTTCTAATTTAATTACCTTATATATTCGTTGAACACCATCTCTATTTTCTCTAAGTACATATCCTCGTTTTTGAACAGTGGAAATTGTTGGTGCATAAGTTGACGGTCTTCCAATACCCAATTCTTCTAATTTTTTAACAAGAGACGCTTCAGTATATCTTGCAGAATGCCTTGAAAACCTCTCTGTTGCAGTTATTTTTGACACATCCAGTTTGTCATTAACTTTTAATAAAGGTAAAAGTCCAGTTTCTATACTACCATTATCATCGTCATTTGATTCCATATATACTTTTAAAAAACCATCAAATACTAAAACTTCACCATTGGCAACAAATTTTTTGTCCGTTGTTGAGATATCAATATCCACCTTAGTCTTTTTTAATTGTGCCGGACTCATTTGAGAAGCAATAGTTCTTTTCCATATCAGTTGATATAAACGTTGCTGGTCATTATTCCCACCAGCTACAGGTTTTTCCATATAAGATGGTCTAATTGCCTCATGTGCTTCCTGTGCACCCTTGGATTTTGTTTTAAACCTTCTTGGATTAGAGTATTTTTCGCCATAATGTTCAATTA
>JAOZTV010000377.1 GCA_029939015.1 Candidatus Aminicenantota bacterium | reverse complement strand
TCAAGATGTCCTACGCCTAATACAAGGTCTTTTTCTTTTGCTAAAGCAGTTAATTCTTCTGCCTGTTCTACTGTTTCAGCAATAGGTTTTTCAATAAGAACATGTTTATCGTTATCTAAAAAATATTTTGCAATTTCGTAATGTTTTATTGTTGGAGTTGACACCATTACAGCATCAACACCATCAAGCATATCTTTATAATCAGAATATTGTTTTACATCAGGATAATTTTCTGTCAAATCGTTTAAACTTTTTTCATCTGTATCCATAATAGATACAAGCTCTAACTCATTTATAGAATTAACTACTCTTACATGGTTCTTACCCATTGATCCTGTTCCAATAATTCCAATTTTCATTTTATACTCTTCCTTATTTACCAAAAGTCTTCAAAAATCCTCTCTTTGTTTTAGAGATAAAGTCTATGAGAATTTCAGTTTCTTCTGATTTATCAAATTTTTCTTTAATTTTTTCAATAGCCTGAGAAGTATTCAGGTCTGACTTAAAAAATATATCAAAAAGGTCTCTTACTTTATGAATATACTCTCTATCCATTCCATTTCTTAACATTCCAATTGAATTAGTACCGTAGAGATTATAATTATCTCTGGTCTGTGATATTTTTGCATAAGGCAATATATCCTGTAAAACAATTGTATAACCACCAACATAAGAATTTCTTCCAATTCTCGCAAATTGATGTACAGATGAGAATGCTCCTACAACTGCAAAATCTTCAATCTCAACATGACCTGCAAGAGTTGCTCCATTTACAAGTTGAGTATTATTACCTATCTGACAGTCATGTGCAACATGAGAATATATCATAAAATAATTATTGTCTCCAATTCTTGTATAAGAACCACCTTTTTTTGTACCCCTATTAATTGTAACAAATTCTCTAATTACATTATTATCACCAATTTCTACAAAGGTTTCGTCATCACTATTAAAAGTGATATCCTGAGGGTCTGTCCCTATAACTGCATAAGAGTATATTTTACAATTTTTGCCAATTGTTGAGTTTTTATCAATAGTTGAATGATGCATTATTTCTGTATTATCACCAATGGCAACATTATCTCCAATTATTGCATAGTCACCAATTATTACATTTTTTCCTAATTTCGCATTATCGCTTACCAATGCTGTAGGTGCAATTTTGGTAGCCATTATTTTTTCACCGAAGACATTAGAGTTGCTTTTACAGCAACCTTTCCGTCAACACTGGCAATACCTTCCATTACTGCAATACCGCTTTTTTCTCTAACTAATTGACATTGCAGATCAAGGCGATCACCAGGTATAACAACTCTCTTAAATCTTGCCTTATCAATGCCTGCAAAATAAGCCATTCTATTCTCAGGTGGTAAATCTTTTAAATAGAAGAAAGCCCCAAGCTGAGCCAGAGCTTCAATCATTAATACTCCTGGAAAAACAGGATTTCCAGGAAAATGTCCATTAAACAGATCCTCGTTTGCAGTTATATTTTTATAACCTTTGATTAATCCTGTTTCATCATTAAACTCTGTAACCCTGTCTATTAATAAAAAGGGATACCTATGAGGCAAAACCTCAATAATATCTTTAATCTCTTTAATGTTTATCATTTTAATTAAAATTTAATCTAATTAATTATTTTTTTTTTTTATAAACTGCATCATAAGCTTTAATAACATCAGCTGTAACTTCTACTGATTTATCAAAATATGCTACATTCTGCATTTCCATTATAATTGTAAATCCCTTTGATTTTCCAACATTTTGGATTACAGGCATAATTTCTTTTAATAATAACTGCATTTCTTTTTGATATTTTGCCTGAAAATTTCTTTTTGAATCTTCATAAAATCTCTTTGCAGCTGTCTGTTTATTTCTTAAAGCCTCTGCTTTTTTTTCTCTTGATGTTGCGTTTAAGGCTGGTGAAGCAAGTTCTTTTTCAAGTTTTTTCATTTCTTTTGACATATTTTGCATTTGGCCAGTCATTTTTTTATCAATAGCTCCCATCTTTGCCATAAAAGCCTTTCCACCAACTGAATTCTTTAATACCAATTGTGAATTAACAATACCTATTTTTGTTTCTGCATAAGTAAAAACTGTTAAGACTACAAGAATAATTACCATACTTAATACTTTTTTCATTTTTAAAACTCCTTTTTTATAAGAAATGTTCTTATATTTTTTTTATTTTTTTTAAACAACACACTAATTAAAACGATGGACCTATTGCAAATTTGAATACAAAATTATTATCTTCAGAATATAATAACCTTGGATTATATGCAAAAATCAATCTGAAAGGTACATTTAACATTGGAACAAATATTTTTAACTCTGCCCCCATTGATGAATAAATATTACTAAAATCCATTTTCTGATGTTCAGCATAGGCATTTCCAAAATCTCCAAACAAGTTAAACGATATCTGCTCATTAATATGGATTCTATATTCAACATTAAAGTAAAATGATTTATCCCCACCAATTACAGCACCATTTTCATTCCTTGGTCCAATTCTGTAAACATCAAAACCCCTAATTGATCTTTCACCACCAAGAAAGAAATTTTCATAAAATGGGATTACCTGATTATCTCCAAATCCTTTTAGTTTTTGGTAAACAAAGTTCATACCAAATACATGACTTGTTTTAGGTATCTTTATAAATTTTGTAAACTCAAATTTTAATTTATGAAGATTTAATGTACCACCAAGAAATCCACCTGAATATCTATAGTTTAAGAGAAATTTAATACCTCTTGACGGAAATAATGGAGAATCAATTGTAGAATAATAAATGGTTGGCGATAAGGAAGACATCTTCCTTTTACCGTCAGTATAATAATAACTCAAATATGAATTACTAAAACTTT
>JAOZTV010000089.1 GCA_029939015.1 Candidatus Aminicenantota bacterium | reverse complement strand
ATTTCTTTTTTTTCTATAATCCTTAGTAAATTGTACAGGAGATATCCATGAACCTAAAAAATCTGATTCAAAACTAATTATCAGTTCAGCTTTATCAAATTTATAATTTGGAAGTATTCTTTTTCCATAATTGATTTTATGGGCATCAAGAATAGACGAATAAGAAACTGAATCATAGGCTATATGATATGAATTTTTATATTTTTTTAGAAACTCTTCCAGATAAAATTTAGTTGTAGGACTATTAATTGTCTTGGTTAAAAACACTATATCTTTATCATTTTTTACAGCTTTCTCAATATCGGCAATAATTTTTTTATCTAATTCATCCCATGATTTTTTTTCACCTTTAATCTGAGGTTCCACTAGACGTTTAGAATCATATAAGCCAAGTATTCCAGCTTGACATACAGTACAAACTCCACCCTGTGTAATTGGATGATCAGAATTCCCTTCAACTTTGATTGGACGTCCATCTCTATTCTTAACCATTACATTGCATCCAGCAGGACATGAATTACTAGTTGATGCATACCAATAAGCTCTACCCGGGATAACAACTTCAGGTTGTATTAGAAATGGTATTGCCTTTTCGACAGGTGCCCTTGAACATGCTGTAAGTAATGCTGCCATTGAAAAGCCAGTTGCTTTTAAAAAATTTCGTCTTGTAACCTCTTTACTTTTCACATCTAGATCAGGAGGTCCAAAGGACCCTTTTGCTTCTTCTGAATTTAATTGCATTTTTTTATTTTTATTTTCCATATTAACCCTTTAAATCAATAATGACATGTAGAACAATTCAATAATAATTTTGTTCTTCCTGGAGCAGAGCTATTTTCCACAGCTGACTTTCTATGACATTTTAAACACCAGCCCATTGAAAGATCAGCCACCTGTTTAATTTTATCCATTGTTTCAATCTGTCCATGACAATCACCACAATTAACACCTGCCAAATTATGAGCTTTATGACTGAAAAACACATGATCCGGTAAATTATGTATTTTTATCCATTCTACAGGTTTTTTCACATCACCTGTTTCCTTCAATTGCTTATCAAGAGCAAGAGCTGAATATATCTTTAATATTTCGGGAGAGTAAACTGGTTTTATTTTTCTTTTTTCTTCTTTTGCAGCTAATTCTTCAAGATTTACCTTATCGCTTGATGCAGTCACATATTTATGGCAATTCATACAAATACTCATTGCAGGAATACCAGCATGCCTGCTTTTTTCAGCACCATAATGACAATATATACAGGAAACTTGCAAATCTCCAGCATGTAATTGATGAGAAAATTTTATAGGTTGATCAGGTTGATATCCTTCCTGATTACCTGGTATATGATAATTTGAATTTGAAATTATTATAAAAGTCCCAAGAACCAGTATCATCAACGAAATGTATTTAATTTGTTTACTAAATAGTTTACTCATTTCTAACTCTTTAACAATCTATACCTGAATTTTTCCTGTCATAATACCACCAGTTTAAAACCAGACATGCAACATAATAAATAGCAAATCCATATAAAGCATATTCAGCTGTTCCAGATTTTACCTGCTGTCCAAATACTTTTGGAATAATAAATGCTCCATAAGCTGCAATAGCAGAAGTCCATCCAAGCACAGGACCAGCTTTTTCCTTAGAAAATATATATGGAATACTTCTGAAAGTTGATCCATTTCCTATCCCTGTAGTCAAAAAAAGCACCATAAATGAGATAAAGAAAGGCCACCAATAATCTTCAGGAGTTTGAGTGTTTTTGGTTTGTACAACAAAATATGCAACAGATAATGCAGCAAGGATTTGAAAGACTGTACTTACAGCTGTAACTCTTGAACCACTGTTTATCTTATCAGATATAATACCACCAACAGGTCTGATTAAAGCACCTATGACAGGTCCTAAAAATGCCCATATCATGATATTTGGTGCATTAGGATTAACCCATGATGGATCTGCAGGATTTGAATAAACAAATATATCCTGAGCAAGTTTTGGAAAGACCATAGAATATCCTATAAATGATCCAAATGTCATTGTATATATAATTGTCATTATCCAATTATGTTTATCACCAAGAATGGCAAATTGTTTATTTAGATTTTCCTTAATTTCACCTGGAGTAGCAAATTTCATAAAGAATACAGATAATAGAACAACAATTGGGAGTACAATCCACATTGCCATATTTTTCATTCCCCACGATCCCCAGGGTAAGCCTATCAATAAAAACGCACCAATAGCCGCAGCTATTAATCCAAGCATAACCATATAGAGTGTTTTTGAAACACCTTTTGCTGTATTAGGTAAACTTGGTGTCCCTGCTGAAACATTATTCATAAAAAAGAAAGCTCCCAGAGTTGCCAGTGATATTAAAGGAACCCATACCCAAGCAGCATTTTGAAGACCTGCAAAAGGCGCACCTTTTGCTGTTGCAACTGCTCCTGCAGTTCCTCCAAATAAAGATAAGGTAACTACCATAGGAATAAGTTTTTGCATAACTCCAACACCTAAATTCCCAAGACCTGCATTCATCCCCAGTGAATACCCTTGTATTTTTTTAGGAAAAAAGAAACTGATATTACTCATTGAAGAAGCAAAGTTTCCTCCACCAAAGCCCGATAAAAGTGCCATAACTGCAAAAAACATATAAGGTGTGTTTATATCACTCAATGCAATACCAGTACCAATTGCCGGTATAAGAAGAAGTCCGGTAGTAACAAAAATTACATTTCTCCCACCACCAATAGATATAAGAAATGAATTGGGTAGCCTTAGAGTAGCACCTGATAAACCGGCAATTGCAGGAAGTGTATAATATAAACTGTTAATTTCCTTTAATGCAGCTATATATTCCTTTGTACCTGAAACAAGCCCCTCTGTCATTCCAAATGTAAAACCAAAATCTTTCATATATTTTACAAGTACTCCCCACATTATCCACACTGAAAACGCCAGTAGTAATGCAGGAATTGAAGCCCATAGATTTTTATTTGCTATTTTCTTTCCTGTTTTACTCCAGAAAGATTCATCTTCAACATTCCAGTCTTTAATATTTATCATCTCATTTTCTCCTAATTGACTATTTATTTACTAAACAGATTTATTTTCAGCATTTCTTGTTTTTTTTCTATCCCAATTCCATCTGACTATTTGAAATTTTCTGATTATATAAGGCAGTGGCAAAACTAAAGCATGAACAAGTCTTGTAAATGGGAATAATAAAACAATAGTAAATGCATTTACTATATGAAATTTAACCATGAACGGCATAGCATTTATATATGATAGGTCTGGACTAAATTTTAAAACAGAAAGTAAATACGGTGTCATGGATGTTGCAAACCACGATGAACCATATCTAAAAAAGAATGCTACATAGAGACCAGATACAACCTGAGTTGTTAAAATAATTAGAGTAATCCAATCAAAAGGAGATGTTACTGTTTTAACTTTTTTATCACTAAACCTTCTAATAAATATATTTATCAAACCTATTATAGTCAAAAGCCCAAATAACAAAGCAGAAATTTCCATTATATATAATCTTAAGGGGACATTATTCCATACAAGTACAGTACCTGGAAAAAGAAACCAGAAAAGATGAGCAGTGAGAATGAGGATTATACCATAATGAAATGGTACTAAACCCCAGAAATGCTGCTTATTTTCCAGAAACTGTGATGACAAACTTGAATAACCAAATTTCTCTTTTTTGTATCTGTATATAGATACAAGAAAAAAAGTAAAAATACTCAAATAAGGCAGGAGTATAAAAAAAAATGTATTTAGAATTTCATTAAATTGTTCCATTTTGCGATACCTCCAAAAATTGATTTTCAAAAAAATCATTTGTAAATTTTATCAAGTGCTTGTAAGGACTCTCTGATTTTTCAAATCCTTTTGTGATTTTATTTAAGGCCGGGACAATATATTCCTTCCCAAATTCATTTTGTTCATCCAATCCCATTTTAGATAGAACTGCAATTATATGAGTTAAATGATCTGGTAAATCCGTTGTTTCCTCAATACCTTTCTCCCTCATCAAAGCTCTTACTTTAACCAGAAATTGTCCTCTATTATAATTTTCACCATATAAATGCCATCCAATATCCAGACAAGTAGCAGGATTCATATCAAAACTCGCAATATATATTTCCTGTAATTCTTTAAGATCAGATTGCTTCAGTAAATTAAAAAATTGTTTTAACTCTAACTGTTCCTCTTCATTAAATTCATCATATTTAACACTATCCAATAACTCCATATATCCATTTTGAGGATATTGAAAAAAAGGGATCATATCAGAAAGTTGAGAAGTTATCATATTATAATCCTCTCTTTGGTTCTTCGTTAAATCCAAAACCGGTTTCCTGTTTATGTTTCAACGGATCCTCATACATTTCAATAGCCTGTTCTCTATGGCTTGCAGGGATTACAAATCTTTCATTGAAAGTACTTAATGAGACAGCCTGATATATAGCCTCTGCCTCTTCCTTTGAAGAATCCGCTTTGATTAATGCCCTTTCTGCATCTTTTATATCAATATCTCCAACTGTAACAGCTCTTCTATAAGCCCTTATAGCAGACTGTTTTTCCAATGCATAACGGACAAATTTTTCGTCTCCGCCGCTGAACATATTAGCCAAATACTTTATCGGTAGTCTTGCCTTATCAAAATCAGGAAAAAAATCTTCATTTACATTTTTAACCTGTTTCCCATCCTGGGCAGACATAACCGGAAGTAGTGGCGGGACATAAAAAAGCATCGGAAGGGTTCTATATTCTACATGAGGCGGAAGTGCAATTCCCCATTTTTTGACAAAATCATAGACGGGAGAATTTTGTGCAGCCTCAATTGTTGAATCTGCAATACCATTTTTCTTCGCCTCTGCAATTACATTTTTATCAAATGGATCAAGTATCATATCTCTTTGTGCCTGTACAATCTGATCTTCAGGAAGGGAAGCAGTTTCCTCTATTTTCTCTGCATCATAAAGTAATACGCCAAGATATCTTATTCTTCCTACACAGGAGTGAAAACAAGCAGGTGCCTGACCGGTTTCAACTCTTGGAAAACATAGGATACATTTTTCCGACTTCCCTGATTTCCAGTTAAAATAAGTTTTTTTATAAGGACAGGCAGAAACACATGATCTCCATGCACGGCATCTTTTCTGATCAATAAGAACAATACCATCCTCTCCTCTTTTATACATTGCACCTGATGGACATGATGCAACACAGGCAGGATTCAAACAGTGATTACAAATTCTTGGAAAATAGAACATAACCAGCCGTTCAATTGCAAACATCTGGTCCCTTTGTTCATCTGTTAAATTTTCAAGATTAATATCATTTTTTGCATACACAGATGAACCACTGAGATCATCATCCCAATTTGGTCCTGCCTTTATATCAATATACTCCCCGGAAACCATTGAAATTGGTTTAGCAGTTGGTTGATCATCAGAACCCTTTGGATTAAATAAGGCCTTATAATCGTATGTCCATGGTTCATAATAATCATCCATTGAAGGCATATTTGGATTATGAAATATATTAGTAAATGACTTTAACTTGTCTGTTGACTTTAATCGTAATTTTCCTTTATTTTCTTCCCAACCACCCTTATATTTTTCCTGATCTTCCCATCTGGTAGGAAAACCTGTTCCAGGTTTTGTTTCTACATTATTCCACCACATATACTCTGTACCTTTCCTGTCAGTCCAGATATTCTTGCAAGCTATACTGCAAGTATGACATCCAATACATTTATCTAAATGAAAAACCATTGAAATTTGCGATCTTATATCCATATCAATCTCCTCTAAATTACCCTTACCATCATTACCACTTCAGTTTTGGTAATTTTCTTACCATAATAAATGTATCTCTATTCGCTCCAGTAGGTCCCCAGTAATTAAAATGGTATGTAAACTGTCCATAACCCCCAACCATCAGATTGGGTTTTAATTTTGTCCTGGTCAGGCTATTATTAGTTCCTGCCCTTTTATTCCCCCGCTTTGGTGACTTTGGTACCGAAAGTGTCCGTTCAGTCGCATGATAAATAATAACTATACCTCTTGGAATCCTTGCACTCACATTTGCTCTGGTTACAACAACACCATTATCATTAAAAACTTCTACCCAGTCATTATCAATAATTCCAAGCTCCTCAGCATCCTTATCATTTATCCAGAATGGTTCAACTCCACGACTGAGTGTGGACATCCTATGGTTATCTCCGTAAGTTGAATGGATATGCCATTTCCCGTGAGGGGTTAGATAGTTGAATATTTTTACCTTTTCACCATTCTCTTCAGAAACAAGATCCGCATACTGTGTAGGAGTAGGCTTAGGTTTAAATGTTGGTAAATGCTCTCCAAATTGAATATAACCGGGATGATCAAGATAAAAATGCTGTCTGCCGGTTAGAGTTCTCCATGGGACATCACGTTCAACATTATAAGTAAAAGCAGAATATGGTCTTCCATTATCCATTAATCCTGACCACATCGGGCTATTTAAAAGCCTCCTGGGCTGAGCGCAAAGATCATCATAAGAGAGCCTGACATTTCTATCTTTTTCCGCCAGATCAGCTAGTTTCAAACCGGTTTTCTTCTCCATGTTTTTATATGACCTATAGGCAAGTTCGCCATTAGTGACAGTTGCTAATTGAAGAATTGTATTACAGACATCTTTTGCATCTTTTAGAGAGGGATAAACATTCCCATCCCATTTTTCAGTCTTGTTCTCTTCTATTAATTTTTCATATTCATCTTTAACATCATATTTTGTTCCATGAGCTCCAAGTCCGTTTTTAGGTACATTGGGACCGTAGGAAATAAATTTTTTATATACATTCTTAAAATCCCTTGAAACCACCTTAATACCTGGCATAGTTTTGCCTGGTATTGCTTCAATTTCTCCCTTTGACCAGTCTTTTATCTCTTTCTGAGCAATCTCACCCGGTGTATCATGAAGAATAGGAACCGAGAGAATATCATCTACAGGTTCAGGAAAATGTGTTTCTGAAAGGTTGGAAAATGTTTCGGCAATTGCCTTAAAAATGTCCCAGTCACTTTTTGATTCCCATGATGGAGGAACTGCTTCCTGAAGGGGATGAATAAAACTATGCATATCTGTAGAGTTAAGATCCGCCTTTTCATACCAGGTAGCTGCCGGAAGAACAATATCAGAATAAAGGGCTGAGGTATCCATTCGAAAGTTAAGATCAACAATAAGATCCATTTTTCCTATAGGTGCTTTTTCATGCCATTTGACATCTTCAACAGAGTCCTTTGCAAAGGTATCGTCTGCGACAGCATTTGAATGTGTACCTAAATAATGTTTAAGAAAATATTCATGTCCCTTTGCACTACCACCAATTGCATTTCCTCTCCATATAAACCATACTCTTGGAAAGTTTTTCGGGTTATCCGGGTCTTCAATGGAGTATTTCAGTTCTCCATTTTTTAATTTGCCTACAACATAATCAGCAACCTCTTTCTCGTTTTCAGCTCCACTTTTCTTTGCTTCAACAGCAAGATCAAGAGGATTTGTTTCATATTGAGGATAGAATGGAAGCCACCCATTTTTTACAGCTTTTACATTTATATCAATTGTATGTCCCTGAGCCAGACTTCCTTCCGGCTGATCTTTAGGAACTGTATGATAATCTGTAAAAGATTTTTCATATCTCCATTGATTGGAATGTATATAATGCCATGATGGTGTATTCTGCATTCTGGAAGGTGCATGCCAGTCTTTTGCAAAGGCAATAGAGCCCCATGATTCTCCCGGAGCCAGTTTTTCCTGTCCAACATAATGACCAAGTCCACCACCATTTTTTCCAATACAACCACAAAACATCAAAGCATGAATCGCTGACCTATAAATAAGATTTGCATGATACCAGTGATTAATCCCGGCACCAATAATTACTGTACATTTACCTTCTGTTTTCTCTGCTGTAGAAGCCCATTCTCTTGCGAATCGTATAAGGTCTTCTTTTGCTATCCCGGTATATTTTTCTGACCAGGTTGGAGTATAAAGTGAATCATCGTCATAATTTTCAGAATATCCTTTTAAGCCTCTGCCAACTCCATACTGTGCCATTAAAAGGTCATAAACAGTTGCAACCGGTACTTTCCCGGATTCTGTTTCAATATACTTAACTGGAACCTCTCTTGTGATAGTTGTACCCTCTGCAAAATCATCTATCTCCACCTGAAAAATTTCATCAGATTCTTCAAGAAATGATAAAATTGGACTAATAACAGAGCCATCAATAGCATCTTCCAATTTTAGATTCCATTTACCTGTCTCTTTTTCACCCCATCTATGACCAACACTCCCCTGCGGAATCTTTGTTTTATTTTCTTTCTCATCCCACATAAGAAATTTCCAGTCACCATTTTCAATATTTTTATGCTTTTCTATTCTATTTGCTCTTAATAATTGATCTGCTTTATATGAGGTTTTCCCTTTTTTCAATTCAACAAGAAATGGAGAATCAGTGAATTTTTTTGAATAATTAAGGAAATAATCAATCTTTTTTTCATGGTGAAATTCTTTTAGAATTACATGATTAACAGCCATCCACCATGCACCATCCTGTCCTGCATTAATAGATATCCACTCATCTCCATATTTTGATACCTGAGAAAAATCAGGTGAGAATACAACAAGCTTAGTACCATTATGCCTTGCCTCAGAAACAAAATGAACATCCGGGGTTCTTGTCATATTGAGATTAGCCCCCATTACAGCAATCATCTTTGCATTAAACCAATCAGCTGATTCCTGAACATCAGTCTGCTCACCCCATGTTTCAGGTGAAGCAGAAGGCAAATCACAATACCAATCATAAAATGACAATGAAACGCCACCAATCAGCTGCATCAATCGTGCACCGGAAGCATAACTAACCATCGACATTGCAGGAATAGGAGAGAAACCTGCAATCCTGTCAGGTCCATGCTTCTTAATAGTATGCACCATTGATGCAGCTATAATTTCTTTAACTGTATCCCAACTTGCTCTACGAAATCCGCCTTTACCTCTTGACTCCTGCCAGCTTTTTCTTTGATCAGAGTCATTAACCATTGATTCCCATGCCTGTACAGGATCAGAATATTTAGTTCTTGCAACTTCCCATAAATCAATTAAGATACCTCGAATATATGGATATTTTATCCTGAGAGGACTGTATAAATACCAGGAAAATGAAATACCTCTCTGACATCCTCTTGGCTCATAAGGTGGGATACCTTTTTGTAATTTTGGATAATCAAGCCCCTGCATTTCCCAGGTAACTATTCCATCCTTCACATGAATTTGCCATGTACATGAACCGGTACAGTTTACCCCATGTGTACTTCGTACTACTTTATCATATTGCCATCTATTACGATAAAATTCCTCTGATTTCCTGTCTTTTGGTGACAATTCATCTTTAATATGAGGAATGTTTTTTTTCAATTTACTCATTTTTGTTCTCCTTTTACCATTGTTTTTCTCACTGATCTAAGACGTTTTCCCCAAAGAAAGTCAAATATAATAAGTAAAAATATTAGCCCAATAAACCCTATTATCAAAATATTAAAATCATGTACTTCTTTTTTAGATTTTTTCTTATCAAACTTACTTTTTAAAAAACCTACTAGTGGAATAATTTCAACCTCATCAATTGGATGTTTTTTATAAACAGGAACCATTGTCTCAGATGCCGGGTTTGATAACCATGCCATTAAAGCTTTCTTTCCACCCAGTTTACCAAAAACAGGTGTCAGATCAGCTCCCAGTGTTCCTCCACCAAATAATCCTTCTCCTGCAATAGAATGGCAGTTAATACAGGAAGGTCCATTATTTTTTAGAGAAATTTTGCCAAGAAAAAGTTTTCTTCCAAATATTACATCTTCAGGAGTTATTGGTCTTTCTTTAAGTGGTGATTTTGCAAATATTGATTTTTCCTTCAAGGATTCCGCTTTGATAAATTTTAAAAGACCTTTTACTACAGTTGGAGTAGTACCTGCAACTCTAGTCATTCTTACTCCTCTTGCTTCCTTTAAAATTTTTGTAGCATAAGAATCACCGCTTCTTAATATCACTTCAGGAGTTTGTACAAATTTTAAAAGCCAGGCTTCATCCTTTCTTAAATGAACATTTTTTAAATCGGGACCGGTTAGCCTGCCACCACCGATAGTATGACAGCTAAAACAGTTTTTCTTAAAAAACTCTTCAGCATTTTCCGCCATTAATGCTGAAACTAAAAACAAACTAATAATACAGGTAAAAAGAATTTTTTTCATTATCACACCTTTAGACTCGCATATAAATAAT